>JBOHTE010000700.1:0-7908 GCA_050733555.1 Gemmatimonadaceae bacterium
GAGAACGACTGGCCGTAGCCAACGGATGTGGGTGCCGACGTAATTGCCGGCCGCGTGGCCAGCGTGCCATCGGCGTTGAACAGGTACGGTGGCGAGAAGATCTCGGCGGTGTAGTCGTCGGTCAAACCGGTGGCCGCGGGCTGGCCGCTCCCCACGGAGATGATGCGGGCGTCGGGAAGCAGCAGCGCCGTCGAGTGGTACACGCGATAGTGCGTCATGCGGCCGAGCGCCGTCCACTGCTCGGTCGCCGGGTCCCACAACTCCGCGGCAAGCACGCGATCATCGGTTGGCGGCGAGTTGAATCCGCCGGCGTTGGTGCCGCCGGTGACCAGCACCTTGCCGTCCGCGAGCAGCGTCGCGTTGGTCTGACGGCGCGCAACCTTGAGCGATCCGACGTAACGCCAGGTGCCGGTGCCGCTGGTGATGTCGATGACCTCGGCGGTGGCCGTGGGCGAGCCCCCGCCCACGATCATGATCTTCCCCACGTCATACATGACCGCGGAACCGTAGTCGCGACTACCAAACTCGCTGGAGGGACCGTTCGTCCAGTGTCCGGTTCCCGTTGGATCGAGGAAGTACGTCGTCTGACTAGGGCCGGCGGCGAATACGCGGCCATTTGGCGCGACGAACATCATGGGGTAGTACGGCAGGTAGAGCGAGGCGGTGCTCAGCTCGCGCCACGTACCGTTCGTCTGAAAGACCTCCGGGATGAGATTTCGCTGCTGCGTCGTGTCGCCGCCCGAGAGCGTGAGCACCTCGCCCGTGGCGAGCGTGGTGTTGGTCGGATACCAGCGGCCGTTCGCCATGGCGGGGCCGGTGCTCCAGGAGCTCGTACTGTAGTTGAAGATCGAGGTCGACTTGATTCCCTGATTGTCCGTGCCACTGTGCCCCCCGGCAACGAGCAGGCGGCCGTCGGGAAGAAAGGCCAGACCGGAGCAGAACAGATCCGCCGGCTCGGCGACGCTCCCGAACGCTCCCGGGTTTGCTGGATCCCAGAGGACGGGCTGATGATCGGACCGCCCCCAGGTCAAAATGCGTCCGTCGGGGAGCAGACCGGCGTGAATAGCGACTGCGGGCCACGCCATCGGTGCCGCCCAACTGCCGAGTGCGGCGACGGTGGCTTCCTGATCGAAACTCACCACTACGCGTTGGGGCGCGCTCATGACGATCGCGCAGCCACCGGTGCTCGTGCCGGAGCCCGTTCCCGCTGCGTCGCAGCCGGCGCCGGCCCACGCCTTGAGATAGCTGCCACTGCTCGACGTCGCCGTGAGCGTCAACGCCTGCCCGGTGGGAAAGTTGGCGCTGCATCCCGTGGATCCGGCCGCACCATTCGTGATCGTGCAGTTAATGCCCGGCACGCTCGACGTCACGCGCCCGCTTCCGACCGCACCTGTTGCAACGGTGAGTACCTGGCTGAGCGCCGGGGGCGAAAAGGTCACCGAAATGGTGCGCGAAAAGTCCATCGTCACCTCGCAGGCGAGCGGATTTTCCGAACCGGCGGTGCAGCCGGACCACGCTACCCGCGTGCCGGTCACGCTCGGCGCGGCCGTGAGCGTCAGCACGGTGCCCGGTTTGTAGCTCTGTGTGCACTTGCCGCTCAATTTGGCGCCGCCGGAGCCAGCGGAGATCGTGCAGCTGATGCCCCCTCGGTTCGATGCCACGATGCCGCTGGCGGTGCTGGCGCCATCATCGATGGCGAGCGTAACCTTGCTCGCCGCGCTACGTGCGCCGACAAGCGGCTCGGTGAGATGATTCGCGGAGTCCTGGCAGCCGGACGCGAGGAAAGCCAACGTGACCGAAGCGAGACCGACGATGAACGACGACACGGACCGCGGCATACGGGTTTCTCCTTTCACGTGCGAGGGCGAACGACCGGTGACTGACTGCCAGTGAGCAGCGCCGTCGGCGCTGGGCGGGAGTGGGCGAGATAGCGTCGTCTGATGCGAAGAAGCTGCGGTACCGTGCGCGCGATATCCCAGAGGCCCACCTTGGAGCCGTCCACATCGCGCCAGCTCTGCAGCGGGTACTCGAACACCGCGCGCTGCAACGGCGGCAGTGACACACCGGGTCGCTGCCTGATGCGAAGCATGCGCGCCAGAATCTCGACGTCGAAGAGCCATCTCGTGGTAAACGGCTCGCCAAATAACTCTGCCGTCCACGGCGACCGTCGAAAGAGCTTGGCGCCACACTGCGTGTCGTACACGGGCAACTCGAGCAGCGCGGAGATCAGAGTGGCGCCGATGCGCCCGACATAGTGTCGCCACGCGCGGCGCTCGATGGAGCGGCCAAGCAATTGAACGCGGGCACCCATGACCAGATCGACGTCGCTGTGCTCGTCCAGTACGCGCCGCAGTTCGTTGAGCGCGTCGAGCGGCGTGGCGAGATCGGCGTCCCAGTAGCCGAGATACTGTGGAGCATCCTGGAGCGCAGCGAGCACGCCCTGGCGAACGGCTTCAGCCTTGCCGGCGTTCGCCGGCAGCGCCAGCAGACGGAAATGCCGCGCGTCGGCGCGTACGAGCTCGCCCAGTACGGTGCTCGTCGCGTCCGTGCTCCCGTCGTCCACGAATAGCACGCCGACATCGTCGGCGCGCACGACAAAACGTTGAAAGGCGTCGCGGTCGAGTCGCGCCGCTTCGTTGTAGCACGGCACCACGATCCACGTCGAGACCACGCGCGATCTCCGGCACTGAGTAAGGCTTCAGCCTCGAAGCCGACCGTCGTGTGACTCCTTAACCGATCCGAACGAGAACCGCTCCGAACGAGAGAATCACCGGCTGGTAAACGATCGTCCGTCGGGCGCGCCAAATTAGCGCGCCCAAACGCGAACGTCAAGGATTTCTAATCTGGTACGTCTTGTTGCAGACGCCATTTGTGTCCTCATCTGTCAGGGATGCAGCGCGTCCCGTAAATCGGCTCTGTTGGCGTAACTCGCTGCCGCTGCGTCACTTGCGTTTTTGGCAGCCCGCCAGGAGTGATCCATTCCGCCAAGGTGGCCCGGCAGCGCCTGGCTGGAATGCATTGTGGCGCCTGCTGGAATGAAATGTTTCACCCCCATGCGTGCTAAAACATCCTAATGTACTATCGGGTCCGCATGAGCCCGATGCAGGGCGGCCTCTGCGGGACAGCCGTCACCTGACCCCGTGGTCGCACTACAAAGCACACGCATCGTTGGGTACCAAGGCGCATTATCTGTGCAGCATGCCGTACGTTTTCAACCTTTCACGCGGGGGATGCGGGTATGAGGAAACCGACGATGTATCTGGCGACATTGGTCGCCGCGACAGTGACGTGAGTGGCGTGTTCGAGCGGTGGGGATCCTTCGCCCACTGCCCCCAACTTCGTGGTGGGCGGTATACCCGCGCCGCAGTGCCCGACTGGCGCAACCAAGCTGGAGGCTGGGCCGTTCACGCTCACCGCGCCCACCGGCAGCGTCGTGACGTCGCTGTGCCTGAAGTCGGGAACTGAGATCTTCACCTTCACCAGTGACGGCGACAATGGCTGCTATGCCGTTATCGGTCTCGGAACGCCGACGGCAACGGTGGTACAGACTGGCGCCGGCCCAGTGTGCAAGGGTATCTCGAACGTAGTCTCCTACACCGGCCCCGCGCCGAGCCCGTCGCCGAGCCCATCGCCGAGCCCGAATCCGTAGCAGAATCGGCGTCGGTCCGGTTTATCGCGCAACGCGCCACCGCATCGGGTCGAATAGTGCGCGCCGCCCATTGGTAGCATTTTGCTGCCGGTGGGCGGCGCGTTCGACCGCTGGACCCGCATTATCCCGCGGTGCCCGCGCGCCCGCGCACGCCCTTCCTCCCATCGCTGTAGCGTATCGCTCGTGAGCATCGTAGCCGCGTTGGCGCTCCTCGCCGGGATGGGATGGCTCGGTGTCGCGCTTCTCGATCGCTGGACCACAGGCCTCACAACTCTGGAGCGCGGAGCATACGGCGCTCCGCTCGGCGTCGTGGTCTCATCGCTGGCGCTACTCGTGGTCGCCTGCTTCGCCGGACGGCTCGGGGTTGTGGCGGTCGCCGTCACGGGCGTGATGTCCGCCGCGGCTGCGGCCGTGTTTGCTGCATCGCGCTGGCTGCGCGGAGACCACTCCGACGCTGATGACGGCCCTCGCGATACGGCCTGGGTGATGAGCCTCGGAGCCGCGCTCCTTCTCGCGGCCTTCATTGTGCGCTGGGCGCTGCTCTGGCACGATGCACTGACGATCGACGGGCACGGCCTCTGGGCGAGTCTCGTCAATCTGTGGGGCGACTGGGCGCTGCATCTTGGCGATGTGACATCCTTCGTTTACGGCGACAATTTCCCGCCTGGCAATCCGCGCCTCGCCGGTCATGTACTCTCCTACCATTACCTGACGTCGGTTACGGTCGCCGCGATGGTGCGCCTCGGCATGAGCCCTGTGGCCGCGCTCCTGCTGCACAGCTTCATCTTTTCCGTGGCAATCCTGCTTGGCCTCTTTGCGTTCGCGCGGCGGCTCACGTCGCGCAACACGGATGCCGCACTGGCCGTGGTGCTCTTCCTGCTGGGAGGCGGTCTCGGGTGGTGGCTCACGCTGCACGCCGCGTGGCACGCGCCGTCGCCGGTCGCGGCGTTCTGGCAACAGCCCTGGAACCGCGCCCTCCAGCAGAGCGCGAACATCCAGTGGCAGAACATCTACCTGTCGCTCATTGCGCCGCAACGCGCGTACCTCTACGGACTGCCACTGGCGCTTCTCATCCTCACGCTTCTCTATCAGGCGACGCGCCGCAACGGTCGGCGAGAGCTGGTCATTGCCGGTGTCGTTGCCGGCCTGCTGCCCTTCGCGCACCTCGGCGCGCTGCTCGCGCTCGCACTGATCACGCCGTGGATATTCCTGCTCTGTCCAGGACGGCGGTGGATGTGGTTCTTCGCGACATGGGTGGCGATCGCCGTTCCCCAGCTCTACCTCCAGCAAGGTGGCGGAGCCGGTGCGGCTGCCGCGCTACGCCTGCAGATCGGATGGATGGCCGGACATGATGCGTGGCCCTGGTTCTGGTTCAAGAACCTCGGATTATTTCTCCCGTTGCTCGCGATTGCGCTCTGGCGCCGCGAGCTGCTGCCGGAGCCCAGCCACCGCTTTCTCGTTGCGTTCATGCCGGCGTTTGTGCTCGCGAATCTCTTCGTGTTCCAGCCATGGGACTGGGACAATACCAAGGTGTTCGCGTTCTGGTTTCTCGGCGTGTCGGTTCTTGTGGCGTCGCTGGTGGCCGGTCTCTGGAGAGCGCACCGCAACGCGCTGGTCCGCACTGCGCTGGGCGTCGCAGTTGCGAGCATGGTCCTGTCAGGGCTCCTGGTCAACCTGTTCCAGTTTCTTGGCCGCGATCGGAATCTGATGGCGTCGACCGATGCGCTGCGACTCGCGACGGCAGTGCGCGTGTCCACGCCGGCCCATTCGGTGTTTGCGACCGGTCTGCAGCACAATAACCCCATCTCCATGCTGGCGGGCCGACGCGTCGTAATGGGATTTCCGGGATGGCTATGGAGCAAGGGATACGCGTACCAGGCACGTGAGCGCGATCTCCGCGCGATGCTCACGCTCGCTCCCGGCGCGGACACGCTGCTGCGCCGATACCACGTGGACTACGTTGCGATCGGGCCAGTCGAGCGCGAGCAGCTGGGCGCCAACGTAGCGGCGTATCAGGCGCGATATCCACTCGCCCTGCGCGTCGGCGACGTGGACGTCTTCGCGGTGGGCGCGCGCGCCACCACGTCCCGGTGAATGACTACCGCCAGCTTGGAAACCAGAAGCGCAGCGCGAGCGCATGCGGAGTAAGCGGCACGCCTGCGTAGATCGGGTAGAAGAAGCCAAAGGCGACGGCGACCGCCACCAGCCACCCGATCGCGATCGCACGCGCGCGTCCGCCGCTGCGCCACACGGACATGAACGCGACAGACGTGGCGATCAGGCCAAATGGGAGCGCTGGCAGGAAGTGATAGGCGAACGCGATGCGTGGCACGAGTGCCCACGGCAGCCACTGCCCGAAGAATCCGATGAGAAAAGGAAGGAGCGCGTTGTCGCGCTTGCGCCACCAGAGCACGGCGAGCCACACCGCGGCAGGCACGATCGTCCAGTCGATGAGTGGATTGCCTTGCGCATACACGTTGGCGATGCGCCCCGGGAGGTAGCGTACCCAGTACCATACCGGGCGTGCGTCGAGCGGCTACTGCCACCACGCTGACTGATAGGCGTGCGTGGCGCGCAGCCGCGTGTGATACAGGTACGTCTGGCGCTGCACCTCCAGAAATTGCCCGAAGGTGTGTCCAGTGAGGAAGAACGGGATGTAGGCGGCCAGGTAGATGGCAGCAGGCAGGACGCCGAGTGCCACAGGCACCCAAACGAGGTGCGCGCGCAATGAGGAGCGCGCGTCCGGCGTCGACTGGCGGGCGAATCGGTACACGCGGTAGAGCACCGCGAGTCCGATCAGCACGGCGGGATACGCGGCGCTCCACTTCGTAGCAATCGCGAGACCCAGAAAAAGCCCTGTGCCAAGGAGTGGCACTCGCATTCGCCCGGGCGGGGCCGTGAGGTAGGCATGGAAGCAAAGTAGTGCCGCCATGAGGAACGTCACCAGGAAAATGTCGAGCATCGACGTACGCGACTGGACGAAGTAGAGTCCGTCCAGGAGGAGCAACGCGCCGGTCAATTCCGCCGCCTCGCGGTCGCGCGAGAGCCGCAGGGCCAGGAGATACGGAATCACGATCCCGACAGCGCCGACCACGGCACTCGAGACGCGCCACCCGAATGGCGTATCGCCGAAGAGCTCGATGCCGCCGGCAATGAACAGCAGGCCAAGCGGTGGATGGTTCCAGGTGTACGCGACACCGGAGCGCGGGGCGCGGGTGTACCACACATAGGCATCGTGATTCCCGGCGACGTACTGCGCGGCCGTGTACGCGTGGTAGTGCTCGTCGTACATGTAGGCAGGTGGTATGCTCAGCCGCGGCAGGTAGAGTGCCAGGGCGGCGGCGAAGAGCAGGGCCGGCATCGCATACCGGCTTGAGGAAGCGGCGGAAAATGGCATGCGGAAATCGGTCGGTGGGCGGCCGGTGGCAGGAGGCGAGGGGACAGACACCAGGGACAATGATGACGTTCACGCGTAGCGCCCGCTACATCCGGCTTGGCGCGCGGACGACCAATGGAATCGGCGAGCGCTCCGCGGCATTTGCCACTGGCGCCGCGCCCGACGTCGCGGGAAGCTGGCTCATGCTGCGCCACGATGACCGCCCACCGAACAGTTATCACGCGCTCGGCCTCTGTGGGAACGGAGAGTACGCTCACTCCACGCGGATGGGCACTCTGAGGAGCAGAGGGTGCTGCCCGCCGTTTATCCGGATCTGCAGGCGCAAGTTCCCTCTGTGCGATGGCGTGTACTCGAAGTCGTACGTCTCGCCTACCGCCAGCGCCTGGCGCGCTGGGCGCGGTTGCCGTGCACTGGCAGGGAGGTCGAAGGCGTCCTTGGCCAAGGGCCGCCACTGCACTGTCATCGAGTCCCTGGCGCTGGCCTGTGAGCTGTCCGGCCGTGCCGTGAGCCAGATGAGCGGCTCCGCGTTCACGGTCGCGAGATTCAGGTAGCGAAGTCGCGCCGACCGGCCAACGTGGAGGACCACGGTGTCGGGATTCGTCATGCCGTTGATCTCCAGCGGATGTCTGGGTTCGCCCTCAAGTGAGCGCAGCCTGACGTTGATGCCCTTCAGGAAGAACACGTGGTCATCAGTCGATGCTGGGGCACCGTGGTCCCGGACGATCAGGGCTCCCTCGAGGCCGGCAAGCTCCGCGCGCATTTCATTCATGTGAGCGTGATACATGAACGTGCCCGAGCGCGGCGGCGTGAAACGCGCCTCGAACGAATCACCTGGCGCGATCTCCGGCGCCAGGTGCCCGGC
>JBOHTE010000701.1:0-1429 GCA_050733555.1 Gemmatimonadaceae bacterium
GTTCTTCTGTCACTGAACCCTGGGTAAATGGCATTGAGTTCGTAACCGAGTTGTCCAGTCCGCTCCAGAATGTCCTTGAACAATGCCTGACCCGCATACAAGGGCACCAACGACAGTTCGAGTTGAATTCCCTTGACTCGTGGCAGCAACCCGGATGCGCCTTCAAGAACCTGCATTTCAAATCCCTGCACATCAACCTTGAGGAAAATTGAATTGGCATTCCTCATGTCGTCGCTGGCGAGCATATCCAGTCTTCGGATCGGGACCAGCTCGGAACCCACATATGCCGAATGCGGTGCCGCCTTCACATGGGCATCCAGAATCCCCAGTACAGAGCTGCTGTACGAATTCTCCGCAATATTGATTTCGATTTCCCCATCGAAATTTCCGATAGCCATGCGACTGGCCACGGTCCACAGGGCGTCACCGCGACTCGCATTTTCCAGGGCAGCATGTGCGCTCGAAAGCGGCTCAAAGGAAATGATCCTGCCGGAATATCCGGACTCCCGAAGGCCGCTCGCGTACTGGCCAACATTGGCCCCCACATCCAGAACAAGGTCAACCTGATAATGATCACACAGGAGTCTTGTTCGTAATGCATCGGAGGTCAACAGCGAAACCCGCTTCACGTCAAAGCCAGTACGCCGTATCAATTTCTTGAGGAGCTTTTTCACGGTTCCGCTCGTCAGAATGGGCGTGGCGAGTTGTGAATGAGGCGTCGCATGAGACGGGAAAACGTGTTGCGGGCACCGGTGCGGAGAGCCGACGTCAGCGTGCAACCTATCGCGTGCGCGCGGGGCGCTCAATAGCACGACAGGAGTCTGCGCACTCGGTGCCAGGTCAGTCACGATGCCAGGCACATGGTGACCCGCTAGATTTGCGCAGGCCAGTCCGGGAGGGAACGGCGCCACCGTGCCGGGTATATTCCTCAACCCGGTCCGCTGGCGACGGGCGGGCTGGGCCGCGGGCGTCATGGATTTCCATCAATTCCACTTCGACGGCGAATCAGCAGCATGGCTCAGCAAGGCATACTTCCGTGAGCACGACGACGATCGCGAGCGAGCCACTTCTCGCGCGACGTCTGCGCTGGGCCGGCCGAGGCGTCTGGGCCATTACGGATCAGGGATTGTTCGCGGTGTCGAACTTCGCCATGAACATCCTGCTTGCGCGCTGGCTCACGCCCACGGAGTACGGTGCGTTCGCGATTGCGTACTCTGTGTTTCTCCTCTTTGGCACCTTGCACACCGCGCTGCTCACCGAGCCGATGCTCATCTTCGGATCGGTGAAATACGAGGCGGACTTCGCGGCGTACATGCGTGTGCTGCTGCGCGGGCATTGGTTGATCTCGGGCGCTGGCGGCGTGCTGCTCGCGATCACCGGGGGCATCGTGTGGCTTGTCGGCTCGCGCGATGTCGGTGTGGCACTCATC
>JBOHTE010000702.1:0-3261 GCA_050733555.1 Gemmatimonadaceae bacterium
GCCCTGCGCACTGCGCTCCACGGCGATCCAGTAGAGATCATACGTGCCGTCGGTGAGGGGCGTTGGACCGAAGCAGACATACCCGCGCACGTCGCGCGTGGCGGGATCGTTCGACAGGTCGAGCACGAAGACGAAGTAGCCGCTGGATTCAGCGCTGGTGATGGCGGCATCGACCAGCTCGAGCGCGGTCGCGATCTCCACCGCCGAGAACATGCCGGTTGATAGGAGCAGGCGCTCCACGTCGGAGCGGTCCTCACGGCGCAGCGGGCGCACGCGCATGGCTGGATGGCTTGCCGTCTGACGATGCGGGGCTAGCGGCGTGTGCCCGCCGCAGTCGCCCGGATCATGACGACAGCGTGCGGCGCGACGGTGGTCGCGAACGATCCGCCGAACGTCCCGAGATCCTGGTGGGACCAGAGATCGTGCACCGTGGCCGAATCGGCATACAACCCGGCGCGGTGAAACGAGGCGGTAATCTTCGCCGAGGTATCCGAGCGATTGAACAGCACCATGGCGCGTGAGCCGTCGTGCAACGGCCTGGCCCACACCTGGAGATCGGGCGGCCCTTCCGAGACGAGAATTCCCTGCGCGCCGAGTGCGTCCTGGTCCACGCCGATCACTTCATGGTTGGTGAGAATGGCGCGCGTGGCGTCGGTCATGGAGCGCAAGTCATTTCCGGCGATGAGCGGCGCCGCCATGACGGCCCACAGACTGAAGTGTGCGCGATACTCATCACTCGTCATGCCGCCGTTGCCCACTTCGAGCATGTCCGGGTCGTTCCAGTGACCCGGTCCAGCGACGGGGGCGTGCTGTGCCGACTGATCGAGGTTACTGAGCATCGAGCCCCACTTGTCCTCGATGTCGTCCGTCGTGCGCCAGAGTTGGCCGATCTTCGGCGCCCAATCCCACGGCTGGTTGTAGCCCCACTCGCACAGACTCAGAACGATCGGCCGGCCCGTGTGCGTGAGCGCATCGCGGAACTTGCGGTACTGTGTGGGCGCGTCCAGGCCGCGCGCATGACACCAGTCCTCCTTCACATAATCCACGCCCCACGCGGCGAACGTGCGCGCATCCTGCTCCTCGTGACCCAGCGTGCCCGGGCGTCCCTGGCAAGTCTCAGTGCCCGCATCTGTGTAAATGCCGAACTCCAGGCCCTTTGAATGTACGTAGTCGGCGAGCGCCTTGATGCCGTGCGGGAAGCGCTGTGGATCGGCGACGAGTGTGCCGGCGCCGTCACGCGACAGCTGCCAGCAGTCGTCGATGACGACGTAGCGATAGCCCGCATCGCGCATCCCGCTCGACACCATGGCATCGGCGGTCTCGCGGATGGTCTGTTCGTTCACGTCGCACGAGAAGTGATTCCAGCTGTTCCACCCCATGGGCGGGGTGGGTGCGAGTGCGGGAGCCGGCTGCGTGAGCGGCGCAGGGTGGTTGCGTGCGTGGCTGTGCGCGGGCGCAACGAGAGCCGGGGGGGCGAGGAGCAGCAGCGCGAGGGGAGCAAGGGAACGGGCGAGCACGCATGAACCCCGGAAGGGTGAATGATGGGCCGATGATGGCGCTTCACGAGACGGCGATCAAGTAAGCGAAGGCGAAGAAGGTGGCCTGAGGAATCGCGGCATGCCAGATTCGTCGAATGAACATACGACAGCTTGCGGCCGTCGACATGTACGGCGCGAAGGGCGGTCCGGTGCGCCGATGGGTGATCCGGACAGAGTTCTTCTTCGGACTGATCGGCTGCGTTGCCCTGGGCGTGCTCTCGCTTGCGCTGCGGCACGGATCCGTGGGATGGGTGGCGTTTGGAGTGTGGCTGATCGGCGTGGGACTCAACTACCTGCCACTTGCCGTGTATGCCGCGCGGCTCTATCCGCCGGGTCGCCTCGAATCGGAGCTGGCGGGCGTGGATCTGCGGGCCGCGCTGCGCCGTTACAGCGTACTGCAATTCTGGCTGTTCGTACCGCTCGCGCTGGTGATCATGGATGGACGCCTGCGCGCGGAACGGCGGAGAACGTTGCCGCCGGCGGCGCCGGGTGAGGAGCGGGACTCGTAGAGCTCGTGGGACCAGTGCCCGTGTACGGCAGCGAGTCGAGGAACGCGGCCAGATAGCTGCCCCAGACTTCCGGGTGCGAGTGCGTGCCGTGGCCGAAGGTGTGGCTGCTCGTGGGAATAAGTACGTAGCGGCCCTGTTTCACGCGCGGCATCAGCTTTTCCATGAGTCCCAGCTCCGGCGGGTTCACGAAATCATCCGCCGAATTGATGGCGAGCACCGGCACCGTGATCTTCTCGAGCTGCCCGGAAGGGTCGTAGAAGCGCGACGCCTCGAAGGCGTAGATCACGTCGTTGGCGTCGAGCGCACGGGCGTGGTGGTCGATGTAGGCCAGAATTTCGGAGTCAGCCTGCGCGCGCGTGGGTGCCTGGCGCTGCTGCACGAGCGGAGACGAGGTCATGACGAAGAGGATGCCCATGGCGGCGCGCAAGCCGCGGAGCGGAGGCGCGTGATAGGTGCCGTTCCTCCAGTCGGGATCGCTCTCGATGTCGGTGATGATCAACTCGCGCATCATGCGGTTCCGGCCGGCTATCTCGGTTGGCGCACAGGCGAGTGGTACGAGGCCATCCGCGAACCCGGCATAGCGCTCGCCCCACACCCACGCGTGCATGCACCCCATCGAGGTGCCCATGACGAGTCGCAGGTGATTCACGCCGAGTCCGTCCAGGAGGAGTCGGTGCTGAGCGTCCACCATGTCATCGTACGTGTACTTCGGGAAGCGCGTGCCGAGACCATCGCTCGGCTTGCTCGACCGGCCATGGCCAATGCCGTCCGGAAAAATGATGTAATGCGTGGTCGTGTCGAGCGGCGCGCCGGGCGCAAAGAGGAGTGACATCGGTCGGACGAGGCCGGTGCCGCTGCCCGTCGTGCCATGCAGCATGAGCACGGCGTTCCGCACCGCGCCGCCCGAGTCGCGGCGCGGACGTCCGAGCGTCACGTAGTGAATGCGCAGCTCCGGGAGCGACTCGCCACTGGCGAAGCGGAAGTCACGTTCGATATAGTCACCGTCGGTACGCTGGGCGTATGCCGGGAGTGCGGCCAGGAGAGCTAGGGCCAGAAGCATCAGGGAGCGCATCGGGCCAATGTATCCATCAATCAGCGACACGGACAGGATGCGCGGAACGACGGTCGCGAGAAATCAAAGGATCAAAGAGTCGAAGGAGAATCAAAGGGGTCAGAGTCGATTGATTTTCAATGGGGTCAGAGTCGATTGATTT
>JBOHTE010000703.1:0-1577 GCA_050733555.1 Gemmatimonadaceae bacterium
TCAACCGCCGCGCGTCCTCCCAGCGCAGACCCGTGGCGAAGAGCGAGATCTGCCGCTCGTGATAGATCTGCGCGATCACGGTGGCCTGCGTCGGCAGATCCGCATTGGTGAGCGCGGGGAGACAGGGCTGCGGTTCGTGGAGCCCTGAGTTGCACTCGGTGCGCACGGCGTTGATCAGATCGCGCGCGGTGGACAGGTCGCTCGCATTGGCGGCCGCCTCGGCCATGATCAGGCGGATCTCCGCGGGATAGTACACGGCGATGGGTGCGTCCGCCGACTGATACTGCGCAAAATGGCGCAGCGGCCGGACATTCCCCGGTACGGTGTCGCCACCAATGTGAAACCCGACGCGCTGGTCGCCGGGCTCGGCTTCCAGCCGCAGCGTGTCGCGTGGCCAGATGTAGCCGGCCAGCTCGCTCCGATTGTAGATCGGATTGATCTCCACGGCGCTGAAGGGCACCTGCGACACCACGTTGAAATTCACCTGCTGGGCGGCCGCGAGCGCACCGGTCCAGTCGTTGGTCAGCCGGTGATACCGTGCCTGCATGGCGTAGATGGTGTTCAGCAGATCGAAACCGGGGGCCAGTACGCTGGTGCTGAATTCGCTTCCGGGGACCACGCTCTGATAGCGCGCGAGCGCGGAATCGAGGAGCGCGAGCACGGTGTCCATGGCCGTCGCCCGATCCACGAACGTGGCAGGCTGGCCAATCGTGGTGAGGTTGACGCCAGCGTCCTGGTACTGCTGCACGAGCTGGCCGTACGCCATGGCCTTCACGAGGAACGCCATCGACATGACGCCGCTCAGCGTGGAGTCCGCGAGCGCGGCATTTGGCGCATTGGTGATGACGTCGTTCGCCGTCTTGATGGCGCGGTAGTGCGCCTGCCACGACGTCTCCACGGCGTCGTACGTGTTGAAGAGAATGCCGTTCTCCGCATCGCGGTACGAGAGCAGGGCTCCCGTTCGCGCGCCCATTTCATCGGTGATGAAGCCGCCGGGGTAGGCGAAGTTGTCCATCGTCTCGCCATAGCGGGACTGCAAGCCCACGGCGAGGGCAATGATGCCGTCGTGCGTGGTGAGCGTGGACTGCGAACTGGCGGTGTTGGGGTTGGTGAGATCGAGGCTGCAGCTCGCGAGCACGGCCACCCCCGCGAGCGGAACGATCAATGTGCGCATGCGCATGGATGTCTCCGTGGGCTCAGTAGGTGATGGAGGTGCTGATGGCGAACGAGCGGGGGATCGGGATACCGGCGAAGTCGTTGCCGCGCTCCACGGTGTTCTGGCCGAACAGGTTGATCTCCGGATCCAGTCCGCGGTACTTCGTCCACGTGTGGAGGTTCCTGCCGGAGACGGTCACCGACCAGGCGCTCAGTCCCATGCGCTTCGCCACATCGTTGAGCGCATAGCTGAGGGAAACCTCGCGCAGCTTCACGAACGACGCGTCCTCGACGTACTCCTCGAATATGGGCAGTCGCGCCGCGAGGTAGCCCTTGGGAAGCTTGCCCGCGAGCTGCAGGGCCGCATCCGCGCCCGTGCCATCGGCATCGAGAATGCGCCGCGTGAGATCGAGCGCCTGATT
>JBOHTE010000704.1:0-4947 GCA_050733555.1 Gemmatimonadaceae bacterium
GCGTACACCCAAGGGGTGGGGTGCGCCGGCAACGCTCGATGGCAGGCCACTCGAAGGGACGTTTCACGCGCATCAAGTCCCCATCGAGGATCCCGCCACGAATCCTGAACACCTGGCGATCCTCGAGCACTGGATGCGGAGCTACGGTCCCGAGGAACTGTTCGACGAATCTGGTCGTGCCCGCGCGTCCGTCGTGGCGTCGTTCCCGAAGGCGGAACTGTGTCTCGGACGCAGCCCATCCGCCAACGGCGGCACGCGTCTCGTGCCACTCGATCTGCCGGACTACGCCAGGTATGCGGTCACAGTCCCGGCCCCAGGCGCAATCATCGAACGAAATACGGAAGTCATTGGGCCATTCCTGCGCGACCTGTTCCGTGCGACGGCGCAGACGCGGAATTTCCGGCTGGTCTGTCCGGACGAGACGTCATCCAACCGCCTGCAGGCCGTGTTCGAGGCCACGGAGCGGGCCTTCATGCTGCCCATGGTGCCGTCGGACGAATTTCTCGCGCGCGACGGGCGCGTGATGGAAATGTTGAGCGAGCATTGCTGCGAAGGATGGCTCGAGGGCTATGTGCTCTCCGGGCGCCACGGCCTCTTTGCCTGCTACGAGGCGTTTCTCACCATCGTGGATTCCATGATGCAGCAGTACGCCAAGTGGCTGAAGATGTCACGCGAGGTGGCCTGGCGCGTGCCGGTCGCGTCGCTCAACTACCTGATCACCAGTCACGTGTGGGAACAGGATCACAACGGCTACAGTCATCAGGGTCCGAGCTTCATCAACATGCTCATGACCAAGAAGGCACGGATCGCGCGCATCTACCTGCCGCCCGACGGCAACACGCTGCTCTCCACGATCGATCACTGCCTGCGCAGTCGCGACTACGTGAATCTCATCGTGGCATCCAAGAAGCCCATGCCGCAGTGGCTGTCCATGGAGGACGCGGCGCGGCACTGCGCCCAGGGAGCCGGCCGCTGGACGTGGGCAGAGACCGACGGCGACCAGCCGGACGTCGTACTGGCCTGCGCGGGCGATGTGCCCACCCGCGAGACCGTGGCGGCAGCCTGGTGGCTCCGCCGTGCCGCGCCCGCACTGCGCGTACGCGTGGTGAACGTGGTGGATCTCTACACGTTGCAGTCGCAGCGGGACCACCCGCATGGGTTGCCCGATGCACGCTTCGCGACGTTGTTTGGCATTGACACGCAGGTGGTCTTCGCCTTCCACGGGTATCCCGATGCCGTGCACGAGATCATCTATCACCGTCCGAACCCGCAGCGCTTTCACGTGCGGGGCTACGTGGAGGAAGGAACCACGACGACGCCATTCGACATGACGGTGCTGAATGGAATGAGCCGCTATGATCTGGCGATCGAGGCACTGCGGCGGACGGGCCATGAAGACGGCATCGGCTTCTTCGAGGACAAGCTTGCCGAACATCGCGCCTACATCGTCGCGCATGGCGAGGACATGCCTGAGGTGCAGCAGTGGACCTGGACGCCGGAGCCGGCGGTGGAGCACGCCGCTGCGCACTGAGCGCCGCGAGCGGGGAGCGGGCGGCAGGCTGTCAGATCGTGACGTGCGCGCCGGGACGTGTGCCGTGGCGCGCCGTCACGACGGTCCGGATGCCGCCGCGCACGTTGAATTCACCGCTGACCTCCATCCACACCGGTTGCGCCCGCCCGGCGAGATCATCGAGGATGGTGTTCACGGCGTTTTCGTAGAACACGCCGTCGTTGCGGTAGCTCCAGAGATAGAGCTTGAGACTCTTGAGCTCGATGCAGACGTCACCTGGCACGTAGGCAATGCGGATCGTGCCGAAGTCCGGTGCGCCGCCCGTGAGCAGGGAAAGTTCGCGCGCGTCGCCCTCGATGCCGCCTACGGGGCAGAGCGACGTGAATTCCGGGCACTCCAGACGGATTTCATACGGGCGCCCCGGGCGGGGATTGGGAAAGGTCTCGAGGATCGCGGGAGTCGGCATGGTGTCGTGGGCGGAAGGCCAGCGGCGCGCGCCGCGGCGTGGCGGGAGGCGGCGCGAAGCGGCTGCGATTGCGGAGAACGGTGCCTATTCTTAGCGCATGGACCTGAATAATGGCATGAACCGCGCGCGCCCGCTTGCTGTGGTATTGCTGAGCGGCGGCTTGGACTCCAGCACCGTGCTCGCCATGGCGCGGGGAGGCGGCTTCGAGCCGTGCGCGCTCACCTTTCGCTACGGGCAACGCCATGAGGCGGAGGTGGACGCCGCGCGCCGGATCGCCGCGCGTGCGGACGTCACGCGTCATGTCGTGGTGGACATTGATCTTCGCATCTTTGGCGGCTCCGCGCTCACGAGTGACATGGCGGTCCCGAAGGGACGCACGGCGGAGCACGTGGGATCGGACATTCCAGTGACCTACGTACCGGCACGCAACACCATCTTTCTCTCTTTCGCGCTGGCGTGGGCCGAGGTGCTTCCCGCGCAGGACATTTTCATCGGCGTCAACGCGCTCGATTACAGCGGCTATCCAGACTGCCGGCCGGAGTATCTCGATGCCTTCCGCCGGATGGCGTCGCTCGCCACCAGGGCCGGTGTGGACGGTGCACAGCAGCTCAGCATTCACGCGCCGCTGCTCAGCCTCACCAAGGCCGAAATCATCCGGGAGGGCACGGCCCTGGGGGTGGAGTACGCGCTCACGCGCTCCTGCTACGACCCGGATGATACCGGCGCCGCGTGCGGCGAGTGCGATGCCTGCCTGCTCCGCCTGCGCGGGTTCGCGCAGGCCGGGCTTCCGGACCCGGCACCCTACCGGCACGTGAGAGCGGCTCCCGCATGAGCTACGCGATCAAGGAAATCTTCTACACACTGCAGGGCGAGGGCGCCAACACAGGGCGCCCCGCCGTGTTCTGCCGCTTTGCGGGCTGCAATCTGTGGACGGGTCGTGAACGCGATCGGGCCGCCGCAGTGTGTCAGTTCTGCGACACGGATTTCGTCGGCGTCGACGGACCCGGTGGGGGACGCTTTGCCTTCGCGCGCGAGCTGGCGGACGCGGTGCGCGCACAGTGGCCTGCGCCAGTGAGTGGCTCGAACAGGCCATTCGTGGTGTGCACCGGCGGAGAGCCGCTCCTGCAGCTCGACGCGCCGCTGGTGGCCGCGCTGCACGACGCGAAGTTCGAGATCGCGGTCGAAACGAATGGCACGCAGCCGCCGCCGACCGGACTCGACTGGATTTGCGTCAGCCCCAAGGCGGATGCGGATCTCGTGGTGCGGAGCGGCAATGAGCTCAAACTCGTCTTCCCACAGGAGAATGCCAGCCCCGATCGTTTCGAGGGGCTTTGCTTCGACCACTTCTTTCTCCAGCCCATGGACGGGCCCGCGCTGCGCCAGAACACGCGCGCCGCGCTCGAGTACTGCCTGGCGCACCCGCGCTGGCGACTCAGCCTGCAGACGCACAAGCTGCTCGGCATTCCCTGACTGGGCGAACGGTGGAACCTATCGGCGCGCAGGCCGGATTCCTCCTTGTGGATACTCTCACACCGGAGGAGAATGATGCGTATCGCGAGTATGGCGGTCGTCGCAGTAATCGCAGTGGCGACTGGTTGCGGGGGAAGCGGTTCGGGTCCAACGAACACCATGAACAACAACCCGCCGCCGCCGCCAGTGGGCAACGAAAGCCCCGCCGTCAGCATCCAGAATTATCAGTTCATCCCGAAAGTGGATACCGTCAAGGTCGGTACAACGATCACCTGGACCAACCAGGATGTCGTAGCGCACAGGGTGTTCAGTGATTCCTTGCTCTGGGACAGCGGGCAGCTTGCGCCGCCCACCGGAGGCGGGACTTACGGTGGCAGCACGAACGGCGCTTCCTACTCGTTCGAGTTCGACAAGGCTGGCACTTTCACCTATCACTGCCAGAACCATCCGCCGTCGGCGTACCCCAACTTCACCGGCACCATCGTGGTGATCGACTAAAACGCGTGGCCGGGTGACGGTATCTCGTTGCGTCGCGCAGCGCGGGGAGCAGGCCTGTGCCACTCGTCTTGACTATTCCGGAACAACCTGTAGCGTGAAGCCTCCATTGCACCTGGGGAGGAGAACGCAGGAAGGAACATCACGTTCGAGTGGCAGCGCACGCTCCAACTCTGGGAGGGACCAATGTATACGGTGATTCGGCACTACACGGTGACATCCGGCTCGGTGGACGACGCCCTGAAGCAGGTCGAAGCCGGCTTCGTTCCCATTATCCAGCGGATCAAGGGCTTCGACGCCTACTTCGCGCTGAAGACGGGCGATGATGGTCTCGCCACCGTGTCGGTCTTCGAGACGGAAGCGGGATGTACCGAGTCCACGACAGCCGCCGCGAACTGGCTCCAGTCCAACACACCGGACTTCACGACGGACGCGCCGCAGATTATCGCCGGTGAGACGGTGGTTCACGTGCACGCTCTGGAGACCGCTGGAAACTGATTTCGGCGGAAGCACCGCCGGGACGCATGTCCTACTTCATGCGTCCCAGCGCGGCGGTGACAGACCGCACGTTCGGATACTTCCTGCTGAGCGTCTGCAGCACCGCGCGCGCGGAGTCGCGCATGCCCGCCGAATCCAGCGCCTCCGCCATCAACAGACCTTTCCTGATCTGGATGCCGCGATTGTTCGGCGGCGCGTTCAGCGAATCCAGCGCGGCGAGCGCCTGCCGCGGGTCATTCCGATCGTGCAGCAGCGACTCCACGTGCAGCAGCCGTGCGGTGGGGTCAGCCGGCATGAACTGCGTGAGCTGGTCGGTGAGACGCGCCGCGTCCGCCTTGTTGCCCTGCGCCCGGTCCGTCCGGGCGTTCTGATACAACCCCGCCACGAGCAATCGTCGCACGTCGGCCGTGTCCCCCGACCAGGTGCCGACGCCACCGGCATACCGGTACACGACGTCGCCGCCATGCTCACCGGTCTCGTAAATCACCCAGAGTCCCACGATACCCAC
>JBOHTE010000705.1:0-1010 GCA_050733555.1 Gemmatimonadaceae bacterium
ACATAGACGTGCTTGGAGAAATCGGTGGTGGTCGTGTCGGTGGTGGCGATCTGCTGCGTGTCGGTCTTGACGAGCCCGTTGGGATAGTACGTCCGCGCCATACGCGCCCAGGGATTCGTCGCCGTCGCGAGATTCCCCGCCGCGTCATACGTGAGCGTATCGTGCACAGTGCCGGAGCGGGCCATCATCCGGTTGAGCGCATCGTACTTGAGCGTCGCGCCACGCAAGGCCTGTCGGCCACCCGTGAGCAGATTCCCGGCCGGATCGTACGTCCAGCTCGCGATGAGGGTTCCGGCCAGCGATTCGGTCAGCTTTCGTCCCACCGCGTCGTACGTGAAACTGCGCGTTATGTCTCCCAGATGATTCGTATCGGGATACGCGTGCTGGATCACGGAGAGCAGCTCCCCCTCCGCGTCATAGCGTTGCCGCACGCGCAGACTGTCCTGGCGTCCCCATTTCACGGTGAGCGTGTCGCGGCCCATGCGGTCGTACACGGTACGGATGTGCAGCGTATCGCCGGTGGCGACCGGCGAAACCACGAGCGTCTCTCGACCGATGCCGTCCCGCGTGATGATGGTGGTAGACCCCACAGGTGGCGTGTGCTTCCACAGATTGGCCAGCGTGCTGTCGTACGTGTAGAACTCCGCGGCGCCGTCCGACGTCGACACCATCTGCAGCAGATGCGTCGTCCAATAGTAGCCGAACCGTGTGGTATCTCCGCCGAACACGGACCAGACGGGGTTCCCGGTCGCTCCATCGTAGGCATGGGTCGTGACCTGACCCGTTGGCGTCGTCACGCTTGTCGCCAGGTCCCATTTGAGATCCCACGCATACGTGGTGACTGCATTCTGGCCATCCCCGAGCGGATTGAGTAGCGAGTCAGCCACGACATGCCCGAAGCCGTCATAGCCTGCGGTGGAGACGAGCCCGTTGGGTGCCACCATGCGGGTCACCAGCGCCGGCCAGCGCGCATCTCCCCGGGTAAGCGTGGTCACCTGGCCGATCGCATT
>JBOHTE010000706.1:0-1702 GCA_050733555.1 Gemmatimonadaceae bacterium
GCGTTGCAGTTTCCGTACTACTTTGGCGGGAACTTCAATGCAATCGAGGATTGCCTTACCGATCTGGACTGGCTGCCAGGAAACTCATACGTTCTTGTCGTACTCGATGCACCCAGCGTGCTGGCCCGTGCCGACCCTGACGATGTGGAGGCGTTCCTCGCATTGCTTGCGCGGGTGCACGAATACTGGCAACAGGGCGGAGACGCACCCGGGTCGGAGCCAGTGCCATTCGATGTGATCCTGCACGCGACGGAGGCCACCGCGCCGCGACTGCAGGAGCGGCTCACGGGAGCACACGTGGTGGCGAGCGAGCTGCGAATTCCGTAACTGCGTCTCTCGCGCGCGACGGCGCGCTGCCCTTCCCCTTCTCAAGGACGGCCCACGATGCGGAGCTACCTCACGGAGTTCATCGGCACATTCTTTCTCGTGGTTACCGTGTGCCTCACGGTCACGCTGAGCCAGCCGCTGGCCGCGATCGCGATTGGCAGCGCACTGATGTTCATGGTGTACATGGGTGGGCACATCTCGGGTGGACACTACAATCCGGCCGTCACCCTGGCCGTGTGGCTGCGCGGCAAACTGCCCGGGAAGGAAGTGATTCCGTACTGGATCGCGCAGCTCCTGGGTGGTGTGATCGCGGGCTTCGTCTCCACGTACGAACTGCGCCATGCGTTCGTCGTCCTGCCATCGCCGCACGCCTCGGTGCTCGCGATTCTCATCGCCGAATTCATCTTCACCTTCGCGTTGTGTCTGGTGGTGCTGCAGACCGCAACCTCGAGCAAGACGGCGGGCAATTCGTATTACGGACTGGCCATCGGGTTCACCATCATGTCCGGGACCGCGGCGGTCGGAAGCATCTCGGGTGCCGCGTTCAATCCGGCTATCGGGGTCGGCCCGGCTCTTGCAGGGCTCGTCTGGCACCAGCCGTTCGTGCAGGTCTGGTATTACATCGTGGGTCCACTCGTTGGCGGCGCGGTAGCAGCCGCCGTCTTCAAGTTCCAGAGTCCGGACGCTGACTGACCGGATTCCCCCTTTCACTCTCATCAGGAACATCTCTCATGGGTCTCCTCGACACTCTCGCTGGCAGCCTCGGAACGAGCGGAATTGCTGATGCCATCGCCAAGCACACGGGCGCCGATCCCAAGACGGTGCAGAGTGCAGTGGCCATCGGCATGCCACTGCTGCTGGCCGCACTCGCCAGAAACGCTTCGAGTCCGAAGGGCGCCGCCGATCTGCACGCGGCCGTGCAGACCAATCACGCGGGCGGCAATATCCTGAACAACGTCCAGAGTGCGGTCCAGAACCCGAATCTGGCGGACGGTCAGGGTATTCTCGGGCACGTCCTTGGTGACAAGCAGGCAGCCGTCCAGTCGCAGATCGCGCAGGCGACGGGCATGAGCAGCGACAAGGTCGGGACCGTGCTCGCCACCGTTGCGCCGCTGGTCATGGGTGCGCTCGGCCAGGCGCAGCAGAGTAATGGGCTCAATGCCGGTGGGCTGGCCGGGCTGCTCGGCAACGAGGCATCGTCCATCGCGCAGCAGCATCCGGAGCTGAGCAATCTTGCTGGTGTGCTCGAGGGCAAGGCCGGCGCGGGCGCCACGAGTGGTCTCATGCAGATGGGCGAACAGCTGCTCGGGAAGATGTTCGGCAAGTCCTGAGCGGTCACCGCGTGCCCGTCATGCGGCGGGTGAGCGACCGATGC
>JBOHTE010000707.1:0-2383 GCA_050733555.1 Gemmatimonadaceae bacterium
CACCAGCACTTGAAGGCCGAGCACGGGCTGCCAGCGCCTCGGCATCTGATTCTGGCGTGAGAATGACGCCCGCATGGGTCAGCCCTGATTACTTTCGCGCTATGGGTATCCCGATACTCCGTGGCACGACGTTTCAACAGGATGAATTCAGTCAGCCGGAATCGAGCCCTGCTGATCACCGCGAGGTTGTGCTCTCTCGCTCGTTGGCCGCAAGGCTGTTCGGGCATTCCGACGCAGTAGGACGTGTGGTTAGACTCGGCCCGGCCAGCCCAGGGGCGCTCGTGGTCGGCATTGCAGCAGACAGTCGCTGGAACTCACTCGCTGGCGATCGCGCGCAACCGATCGCGTATTCGCCGGTTCCGAATATTGTCGCCGCAACTGGCGCAACGTTTCTGGTACGCTCCTCACTCCCACGCGCCACCCTGGCAAGCGAAGTTCAAGGCGCCATTACCGATGTTTCCAAATTGGTGCCCATGTTTGATGTGGGATCTTTGCGAGAAAAAATTAATCGGCAAATGGCGGAGGCGCTCATCCTCGCGAGAGTAGTTGTTGTGTTTACGTTGCTGGCAGCCGCGGTGACAATAGTTGGCATCTATACAGTCGTCGCGTTCTACGTCACCGAGCATACTCGTGAGCTAAGGCGCCGTCAGACAATAATGTTTACAAAAAGGCGCCTGGGATGTAAATTCAAGGCGTGACCGATCCCCGCGGGCTCGCCGAGAAAGTCGCGGATCTCTGGCCCCATTTGGATGAACGGGCCCGTCGCCTGTTCGCCGCGAGTGAAGCCCGCCAGCTCGGCCGGGGCGGCATTTCGCTCGTGAGTCGAGTCTGTGGCTTGTCGCGCGTCACGATCACCAAAGGCTTGCGGGAATTGGACGAGGCGCCGCTGCCGCCCGGCCGCGTGCGGCGCCCAGGCGCTGGGCGACCGCTGCTCGAGCTGGGCGATCCGGAACTCGCGGACCGGCTCGATGCCTTGGTCGACCCACTGAGTCGCGGCGATCCGGAGTCGCCGCTGCGATGGACCAGCAAGAGCACGCGGCTGCTGGCTGCGGCGCTCACCCGGGATGGGCACGCCATCAGCCATGAGACGGTCGCGCAGATGCTGCGCAGCATGGGCTACAGCCTGCAAGCGAACCGCAAGCTGGAGGAAGGGAGCGACCATCCCGATCGGGATGCGCAGTTCCGCTTCATCAATGACGAAGTCCGCAAGGCGCTGACGGCGAAGCGGCCCGTCATTTCGGTCGACACGAAGAAGAAGGAATTGCTCGGTAACTATGCGAACGCCGGACAGCAATGGCGGACAGCGAAGACGCCCGAGCGCGTCGAAATGCATGATTTGCCGTCCCCGATGGTTCCCCGGGCGTATCCCTACGGGATCTATGACCTGGCTCGCAACACGGGCTTCGTGAACGTGGGGATGGCCCACGACACCGGCGCGTTCGCCGTGGCCTCCATTCGGGGATGGTGGCGGGCGGAAGGGCGGCGCCTTTATCCCGAAGCGCGCACGCTCCTCATCACGGCGGATAGCGGGGGGAGCAACGGCTACCGGCGACGCGAGTGGAAAGTCGAACTGCAGGCGTTCGCGGACGCGACCCGGCTGGCGATGCGGGTGTGTCACTTTCCGCCCGGCACGAGCAAGTGGAACAAGGTGGAGCACCGCTTGGTCTCGTTCATCTCGTCGAACTGGCGGGGGGAGCCGCTGCGGGACTACGAGACGATCGTGCGGCTGATCGCGCATACGACGACCGCGAAGGGGCTCCGGGTCACCTGCCGCTTGGATCGGCGTCGCTACGCGAGTGGACGCGAAGTCTCTGACGCGGAGATCGCGCGCATCAACTTGCGGCCCCACCGTTTCCACGGCGAGTGGAACTACACCATCCGTCCGCATTCGTAAATGTTGTGTCCTGACGGCGCCTTAGCCAAGGCGTTAACCGCCACCTACATCGTCTCATGTCAAGTGAACTCAGTTGGCGCGACGCGATTACGAAGGTCCTTCAGCAGTCGGGCGGTGCGATGCACTACACCGACATCGCGGACGCGATCACCGGGGGTGGTTTGAAGTCCACGCTCGGTGCGACTCCGGCGGCGACCGTCAACTCGGTCATCAACGTGAGCATCGACAAAGAAGGCAACTCATCCCCGTTCATTCGAGTGAAGCGGGGTGAGTACACGCTTCGTGCGCTCCATCTGACGAATCTGCCGTCCGCTGTAACCGTAGCGGCCGTCGTGGCTGGTCCGGCACCGCCGACCGAGGACGAGGAGGTGGCGGAGCCATCGGCTATTCAAGCGCTTGGGATGTTCTGGAGGCGCGAGTTGGTGAACTGGACATCCAACCCCGCCATGCTTGGCCAGCAGCAGCGGAACTCAAAGGTCGTCGACTTCT
>JBOHTE010000708.1:0-1412 GCA_050733555.1 Gemmatimonadaceae bacterium
GCGGGGGGAAGATCAGATTGACGGGAAGGCCGTCGCTGAAGATCCTCTCAGTACATCGCCCTCCCGGATTTCGCGTGATCATATCGTGGCACCGCTGGCGGTAGGGTTCCCGGGTGCTCGCACAGGCCGCTCCCGCTACCGGCCGATCCGGTTATCTTCCAACCGAATGTCTCTCCCGGAGCCCTACATGCGTGGTGTGAAATACCTCTACAACGCGCGCGGTCGGAAAACGGCCGTGCTGATCGACCTCGAACAGAGCGGCGACGTCTGGGAAGATCTCCTCGATGTCGCGCTCGCCCAGGAACGCGCAGCCGAGCCCAGCACGCGCTGGACCGCCGTGCGGCGCCGCCTGGAGCGCGCGGGACGGCTCAAGCCCGCCGCGAAGCCGCGCTCCACCGACTGAGGCCATGTATGAGCTGCGGCTCGTCCGCTCGGCACGGAAGGAGTTGGACGCGCTCCCCGACGCTGTGCTCGCCCGGATCGCGCGGCAGCTCGATGCGCTGCCTGCGACGCCACGCCCGCCGGGATGCAAGAAACTGCGCGGGGCGGCGCAGCTCTGGCGCGTGCGCGTGGGGGATTTTCGCATCATCTACCATGTCGACGACGGCGCCCGCGTGATCGAGGTGCGCGCCATCCGCGATCGCAAGGACGCCTACGGCTGAGCGGGCGCCGGCGGGAGTCGCGCCCACCCCTCGCGCGCACGGCCCGCGCGTGACACTTTAGCCCACGCGCGCGATGCTGAGGCGGGTGTCGGCCGGCCGTGAGGCCAAAAACTCGCGTCTGGGCAAAATTGCCAAAACTATGACGACTTTGTAACGAGGACCGCGGCTAAGAGAAAAGCGCACAGCTACTTAGCAGCCTAGAATCGTACGGGGAGACCTCAAAGGGTCTATTTCACCCAGGAAGACCCCTTGGGGTTGGCCGGCGGGCTCAATGTCTATGGGTTCAACGGCGGCGACCCCGTGAACTTCTCCGATCCGTTTGGGCTGTGTCCACCTGAACAGCGTGGCAACTGTACTCAATCAGATTACGCACCCACCGACAACAGTACGCGAGTCAGCAGCCTGAAGCGTCTTCTTGACAAGGTCATTGTCACGATTGTATCAACAAGCAATGACCCGAAAGGTTCAAGTGGCGGCGCTCGTGCTGCCATGCGGTTCCTCAAATCGGTAAGGGAGCGGACCCGAGGTCCCGAAGGTAATCCGTGCCGCTACTGTGGTCGCCCAACCAGCCGTGCCTCAGGACCTGAGCAGTCTCACGCCGACCATGTGGATCCCATGTCGCGAGGCGGACATGGAACTGAGGACAACGCAGTCAACGCCTGCGCCAAATGCAATTGGGAAAAGGGTGCCCGTCCACCCGAAGAATGGACGCCGCGATGGTATCAACGTGGTAAGGCGCCGTCAGACAAT
>JBOHTE010000709.1:0-15515 GCA_050733555.1 Gemmatimonadaceae bacterium
ATTCCCCATTCCCGTTTGCCCATTCCCCGGGGAAGGGCGGCGGGGCGGGGACGGCGGACACCCCCTACCGCACTCGGAGCACGTCCTCCACCGGTCCGGCATCACCCGTCCGCAATAGCGACACCGCGTCCAGCACGGCGGCGCGCGAGCGCGGCCAGGCAAAGCGCTGCACCGCCGCCTCGATGGGGAGCCACTCGCTCCGTGCATGCTCCGCACCGAGGCGCACCGGCCCATCGCCCACGAACGCCGCAAACACCACGGCGAGCGTCACGATGCTCAGCGTCTGCAGGTAGAATGGCTGCACGGTTACGTTGTACAACCGGCGCACCGCCAGTCCCGTCTCCTCATGCACCTCGCGCACGGCCGCGTCCTCCGGTCGCTCCCCCGCTTCGATGTGTCCGTGCACTGCCTCCCATGCCCCGGTGCACCGCGTGCCGGCCGCGCGCTCCAGCACGAGGGTCTCCCAGCCATAAGCCGCACGTCGCAGCAGATAGACGTCAATCGTTGCCACCTCTGCCTGTGTCATCATGGGTCGCTCCCGGCTCGCGATGCGTTCGCCGGAAGATGTCTCACGGCGCGCCCCGCGGCGAGGTAGCTTTCACCATCATGCGGGTGCTCATAGTCGAGGATGACCCGGAGCTCGCTCGAATCCTGCGCGACGGCTTCAGCGAACAGCGCATCGAGACGGTGGTGGCGTCGACCTTTGCCGAAGGATCCGAGCGCGCCCTGCTGGGCCATCACGATGTCATCGTCCTGGACGTCATGCTCCCCGGCGGCACGGGCTTCGAGCTGTGTGCCCACCTGCGCGAGCGCTGCCTCAGCACGCCAATTCTCATGCTCACGGCGCGCGATGCCGTGGATGATCGCGTGCGCGGACTGGAAGCGGGAGCCGACGACTATCTGACGAAGCCGTTCGCCTTCCGCGAGCTGATGGCCCGCGTGCGTGCGCTCGACCGTCGCCTTCCCTCGCTGCTGCCGGATGTGTTTCGCCTGGCGGACCTGGAAGTGGATCTGCGCGCGCGGCGCGTGACGCGCGCCGGCCAGCCGGTCATCCTCACCGGCAAGGAATTCACGCTGCTCGAATGCTTCGTGCGTCACGCCGGCCAGGTGGTGGATCGCGCGACCATCACCGCGCACGTCTGGGATGACAACCATGATCCGTTCACCAATGTGCTCGAAGTGCTCGTCCGCCGGCTGCGGAGCAAGATCGATGACGACCACGCGACGCGCCTGATCCAGACCGTGCGCGGCGCGGGCTATCGCTTTGGCGAATGAGCGTCGCATGATGGCACCGCTCGCGCGCATCCGGTTGCGGCTCACGCTCTGGTACGTCGCCACCTTCGCGCTCATTCTCCTGCTCCTCGGCGGCGGGCTCTTCTACGCGGTGCGCGCGCAGATCGGTCGCGAGCTGGATGAGTCGCTGCGCGACGCCACTGCGGAGCTCATCCGCGCGGCGAACATTCGCGAGATGGAGGCAGCGGATGCGCGCGGCGAAGTCGTGGACGCCGTGGATGAGCTGCACATCCCCGAGCGGCAGCTCTATCTGCTCAGCGCGACCGCGGAGCCGCTCAAGCCGAACGTCGCGGAGCGATGGGTGATCGCGGCAGCGCGCGATGCGGAGCGCTCCGGCAGCGCGGATTTGGTGGCCCGGCTCGTGCACGACCGCTCGCTGCGGGTGCACGCCGAGCGGTTCACGGTGCAGAGCGGGCGCAGCTACATCGCGGTGGCGGTGGCCGATCAGATCGAGTTGGAGGATCGCTATGCCACGCTCATCGCGAGCTTCAGCGCCACGGCGCTGGCGGCGCTGCTGCTCGTCGCTGCCGGCGGCTACATCCTCATGCGTCAGTCCTCGGCGCCGGTGGAGCATACCATGCGGCAGATGCGGCGCTTCATGGCGGACGCCGCGCACGAGCTGCGCACCCCGATCGCGGTACTGCGCAGCCGGGCGGAAATTGCGCTGCAGCGCCCGCGCGACGCCGGCGCCTATGTGGCCGCGCTCCAGGGCGTGGAAGAGGAATCCCGGCGCATGGGCGAGATCGTGGAGGATCTGCTCACGCTGGCGCGTGCCGATGCGGGCGAACGACCGGTGTCGCGCGAGCGGCTCTATCTGGATGACATCGCCCTGGACGCGGCCGATGCCGCGCGCGTCCTCGCCGGACAGCGCGGCGTCTCGCTCGACATCGGTGCGTTCGAGGAAGCCGCCATTCTCGGCGATCGCGCTCTCATTCGACAGCTCATCATGATCCTCCTGGACAACGCCGTGAAGTACACGCCGCAGGGTGGCATGGTGCGCGTCCACGTTTCGGGCAACGGAGGATCGCCGACACTCGTCGTGGAGGACACCGGAGTCGGCGTCACCACCGAGCAGTTGCCGCACGTGTTCGAGCGTTTCTATCGCGGCGAGTCCGCGCGGTCGCACACGACCGGGGCCGGACTGGGACTCTCGATCGCGCGCTGGATCGCCGATGTGCATGGCGCCTCGTTGCAGCTCATCGCGCGCGCCGAGGGCGGCACGCGCGTCCTGCTGATGTTCCCGCTCGCATCGCGTATGTAATCTGCGCGTCAGCTTCGTGCGCTAGATTTCCGGCTGTCAGATGAGCGCGCGTCCGTCCGCCGGCATGCTTGTCCGCGGCAGCGATGGACATTCTGCGTGAGGACCTCCAGTACCAGACCATGCATCACTGCCTCTCTCGACGGTCGGCGCCGCGAGCGTGCAACCGCCTGCGCCACACATGGACACCCGGCGGGCCACCGGGGTACCGCATCGCACTGCTCACCAGCATCGCGGTGTGCATGGTGCGGGCACCCGCGCTCGTCGCGCAGCAGCCACTCACACTCGATGCAGCGCTGCGCGAAGCGCATTCGGCCAATGCCAGCCTGCCCGTGGCCGCCCTTGGCATCAACCTCGCGCGAAGCGAAGTGCACGAGCTGCGGGCGGGTCGGTGGCCCAGCCTGTTCGTGGAAGGCGGCGTGTTCGCCGGCGCTCCGCTCGACTACACCACATCGCAGGGCCAACTCCAGCTCGTGGGTGTCGATCCGGTGTACACTGGTGGACTTCGCCGCGCGAATCTGAACGCGGCACGATTTCACGTGGATGCCGCGGGCGCGGGGTACCGCATGGCCGAAAAGGACGTGGATCTTGCCGTGCGCCTGCGCTTCAGCGAGCTCCTCCGGGCTGACGAGGAGATCACGATCCGCCAGCAGGGTATCGCACGCCTGCGTACATATCTTACCGAGGTGCAGAATCGGAAGGCCGCCGGGCAGCCGGTGGGAAGTGACGTGCTCACCACGCAGGTCCGACTGGGCACTGAGGGGGCGGTGCTGGCCGATGCGGAACAGACTCGCGATGAGGCACGCCTCCAACTGAATGATCTGCTGGGACGCGACCCGGCCAGTCCGCTCGTGCTCGAACCGCTTCCGGCACCTGCTCCCTCCGCCGCGCCCAGCGGGGAGCCATGGCTCAATTCTCCCGAAGTGCGTGCGGCCGCCGCGAACCGCGGAGCGGCTGAAGCCGGCATTGCCGCCACGCGCGCCGAGCGACGCCCGCAACTGGCGCTCTCCGCCACTCTCGGAGTGCTGCCCGTTTTCGCCGATTCCGATGCCGGCACCGGGATCAACAGCGGGAGCGGCTTCGGCGGAATGGTGATGCTGTCCATGTCGTGGCCGTTCTGGGATGGCGGCGTCTACCGCGCCCGCCTGGACCGCGCCCAGATCCTCGCCACGCAGGCCCGCGATTCCGAGGCGGTGGTCCGTCGACAGTCGCGACTGGCATGGGAGCTCGCCAGTGCGCAGCTCACGCGGTTGTACGAGCAAGTGCAATCATGGGCACGCAACGTCCCGCTCGCCCGTGATGCCTATCTCCAGACCGAGAGCATCTACAACGGAGGCGCGGCCACCGCGCTGGAAGTGCTCGATGCCTATGCCGCGTGGATCACCGTGAACGACTCCTATGCCGATGCCGTGCTGCGCTATCGCCAGGCCGAGGCGAACTACCTGCGATGGGGAACACCATGAACGAAGCGACGCCGAGCCGCGTGGCGAGCCGCGTGGCGTGCGGCGCGGCGTGCGGCGCGGCGTGCAGCGCGGCACTGATCCTCACGTCGCTGCTGGCGTGCTCGGGGCAGACCGGTGGCGCGAAGACGGAGTCGGGCGCGGCGGCGGAGACCGACAGTACCGCCGAGGCGACACCCGTGCGCGTGGCCACCGCGGTTCGCGGCAATATGGCGCGCATCGTTGCGGGCCCGGGGCGTACGGACGCGCTCGACGTGCAGAAGGTGCGCGCGCCATTCACCGGCACGCTCGAGGCGCTGCACGTCTCGATCGGCGATCACGTACGGGGCGGGCAGCTGCTGGGCACCGTGGTGGCGCAGGCCAGCCAGGCGGCGTTGGCCGGAGCGGAGGCGATGTCGCGCGCGGCGGCCACGCCCGCCCAGCGCAGCGATGCCGCACGCGCCCTCGAGCTCGCGAAAGCGAACATCGTGCAGACGCCGCTACGCGCGCCCAGAGCCGGCACGGTCGTCTCGCGCGGCGCGAGCCAGGGAGATCTCGTGAGTCAGGGTGACAGCATCGTAAGCATCGCGAGCGCGGGATCCATCGTATTCCTGGCGCGCATTGCGCAGATGGACATCGCGCGCATTCGGCCCGGACAGCACGCCGACGTCGTGTTCCCCGGCCGTCCGACGCCCGTGCGCGGCGTGGTGCACGGGCTGCTTCCCGCCGACACGAGCGCCATGACCGTCCCCGTGCGCATCGACCTGCTCAGGGGGAATGCTCTCTCGATCGGGCTGTTCGGCACGACGCGCATCACGGTGGGCGAGGCGAGCAACGTGACGATCGTGCCGCTTGCGGCGCTGCTACGCGACGATGTCTCTGGCATCACGCGCATGGCGGTGGTCTCCGGCACGGACGTGGCGCACTGGATCACCGTGACGACCGGCCTGCAGCAGGGCGACAGCGTCGAGATCACATCGCCGCCCCTCGCCGCAGGTGAGCGCGTGATTCTCTCGGGGCAGGTCGGGCTGCCCGAAGGAAGCCGCGTGCGCGTCGTGACCGATTCCGGGCACCCGGCTGCATCCGGAGGCTCCGCGGGCCGCGCCGGCGCGGCACCATGAAGTTCGTCAGCAGCGCCCGCCAGCGGGTGGCCGGCATCGTCCTGCTGCTCATCATCCTCGTTGCCGGCGGCGTGTACGAGGCACGCGGGCTCCCGTCGTCCATCTTCCCCACCGTCACCTTCCCCATCGTGAAGGTCATCGCGGATGTGGGCGACGAGCCGGCCGCGCAAATGATGCCCACCGTCACGCGCGTGATGGAGGAGGCCATCCTGCGCGTGCCCGGCATAAAGGCCGTTCGCTCGATCACGTCGCGCGGTTCCACGGAACTGTCAGCCGAGTTCGCATGGGGCACGGACATGCAGACCGCGCTCAACCGCGTGCAGGCCGAAACGCAGCGCGTGCGTCCCGACCTGCCGCCGGAGACGCGGATCGACGTGGAGTGGATGAACACGGCGACGTTCCCCATCCAGGGCTATGCGTTGACATCGAGCACCGAATCGCAGGCGCAGCTCTGGGATCTCGCGCAATACACCCTCAAGCCCGCGCTCATCCGGGTTCCGGGCGTGTCGGAAGTCCAGATCCAGGGCGGACGCCGGCGGGAGTTCCAGGTGCGCGTGGATCGCAGCGCGCTCGCGGGCCGGCAATTGGCCATCACGGACGTCGTGCAGGCCATACAGGCCAACAACGATGTGGTGTCCACCGGACTCTCCGAACAGAATCACGAGCTCTACCTGACGCTGGTCACCGGTCGCGTGCAGGGCATTGATGCTCTGGCGCAAATCGCGGTGCCGGTGCCTGGCGGCCCACCGGTCACGCTGGCGCAGCTCGGGCAGATCACCGTGGCGAATGCGGTCTCCTACGTCCGCACGACGGCCAATGGAAGTGCGGCGGTACTCGTGAACATCGTGCGCCAGCCCTCGGCGAACACGGTGGCGATCGCCGACGGCGTCCGGCAGCTGTTCCGCCAGCACCCGGAGTTGCTGCCCCGGGACGTACAGTGGAGCAACTTCTACGACCAGGCGCAGTTCGTCTCCGACTCCGTGCACGGCACACGCGACGCGATCATCATCGGTGTCGTGCTCGCCGGGCTCGTGCTGCTGCTCTTCCTGCGCAACGTGCAATTCACGCTGGTCGCGGTGGCGGCGATTCCCGTCACGGTAGCCCTGGTCGGGCTCGCGCTCGGGATCACGGGACAGACCATCAATCTCATGACGCTGGCCGGCATCGCGGCGGCGCTCGGACTCATCGCGGACGACACCATCGTCGTCATCGAAAACATCGAGAGTCATCACTCGCGCGGCGATGCGGCCGATCCCACCGAATTGGGCGCGGCGGAGCTCCGGCCCGCGCTGGTGGGGTCGAGCCTCTCGACGATCGTGATTCTCCTGCCGTTCGCGCTGCTGTCCGGCGTCGTGGGCGCGTTCTTCAAGCCGCTGGCGCTCACCATGGCGCTGGCGCTCGTCATCTCGCTGGGCGTCGCGATGGTCGCGGTCCCGGTAGCCGTCAGCTTCCTGCATCGGCGTTCGCAGCGGAGACCACGCCAGCTGCCGCACGCGGACGAAACCGATGACGCGGACAGCCCCGCGGGCGGGACAGCCGGTGGATGGCTCGGCCTCCAGCACTGGTCCCGGAGGCTGGCGCATGCCCTGCGCTCGGCGGGCGGCGCGATGAGCGATCGCTTGCGCAATGGATATGCGGGGACAGTACGCCTGTTCGTGCGCCGTGGCCTGCTGTCCGTCGCGCTCACCGCGGCGCTCGTCGCCATGGCGTGGGTGTTCTACGGCCAGATCGGCTCCGACTTCCTGCCCGACATGGATGAAGGCTCCATCATTCTGGACTACTGGAGTCCACCCGGTACGTCGCTGAGTGAGACCGACGCCATGCTGCGGGAAGCGGAGCGGGTGATCATGTCCCTTCCCGACGTCGCGAGCTATTCGCGACGCACAGGCGAGCAGCTTGGCTTCTTCATCACGGAGCCGAACCGCGGCGACTACGTGATCAAGCTCAAGCCGCGCGCGGAGCGGCGTGGGGTGGATGAGGTCATTGACGACCTCCGCACACGCATCCAGGCCGTGGAGCCGGCACTTCACACCGACTTTGGCCAGTTGCTCGAGGACAACATCGGAGATCTCACCGGCGGCGAACCGCAGCCCATCGACATCAAGGTCTTCGGCACCGACCCGGCAATACTCGAGCAGAAGGCGGAGCAGGTCGCGCAGATCATCACCGGCGTGCCCGGGGTGGAGGATGTCTTCAACGGCGTCACCATTGCCGGCCCTGCCCTTCAGGTGCAGGTGAATCCGGTCGCCGCGACGCGTTTCGGACTCACGACGCAGAGCGTCGCCGCGGCGGTGGAGCCGGCGATCACTGGAACCGTCGCCGGCCAGATTCGCATTGCTGACCGCATGTACGACCTGCGCGTGCTGTCGGCCGGCACTGCTCCGCTGGACGAGCTGCGCATTCGGGCCGGGCCGCCGTCCAACGCGCTCGTGCCACTATCCGCGGTGGCGACGGTGTCCACGGGCACGGCGGAAGCGGAAATTGACCGCGAGAACCTGAAGACGTTTCTCGGCGTGACGGCACGGCTCTCCGGTCGTGACCTGGGCGGCGCGATGGCGGAAATCCGGCAACGCCTGGACCGGGATCTCCGCCTGGCGCCGGACATGTCGGTGGAGTATGGCGGCCTTTATGCACAGCAGCAGCAGTCCTTCCGGAGCCTGCTGTACGTGCTGCTGTCCGGGCTCGTGCTGGTGAGTGTGGTCGTGCTGTTCGAATTCGCCGACTGGCGCGCACCGATCGTGACATCCCTCTGCGCGATCGCGGTCCTTCCCGGTGTGCTGGGTGCGCTTCTGCTCACCGGGATGACGCTCAACATTTCGAGCTACGTTGGCGCCATCATGATGGTCGGTATCGTCGGGGAGAACGCGATTTTCGTGATCCATGAGGCGCGACTCGCCCTGCGCGCCGGCCGCACGGTCCCCGAGGCCTGGAGGCAGGCCGCGCATCGCCGCCTGCGTCCGGTGGCGATGACCATCCTGGCCACGGCATTTGCGCTGGCGCCGCTCGCGCTGGCGCTCGGCCAGGGCTCGCAGCTCATTCAGCCGCTGGCCATTGCCGTCATTGGCGGCTTCGTGCTATCCGGTCCGATCGTCCTGCTCCTGCTGCCGGGTCTCTATCGTCTGCTCGACCCGCACGGTGCGCTCGGCCGCGCCGGGCACGACGATCAGACGCACGCCGTGACGGCGCCGCATCATGTAACGTTGCGGTAAGGTTCGCCATCTACCTTCATCGATGTCATGAGGTCCTGGACGAGGAAGTTCTGTCGTCCCTTCGATACCTGATGGAGGTCCACCACATGCAACAGAGCGTACGATTCGCCGCCGTGATTGCCGCGGCGACCGCCCTGATGGCGGTGAGCGCCGGCGCGGCGAGCGCGCAGCAGGCAGCTCCCAAAACGCGCGCGCATCACCGCACAGAGGCGCAGCAGGACTCCGCCCTGCGCGCCGAGGCGAAGATCACACCGGAGCAGGCACGGGCCACGGCGCAAAGCAAGGTTCCCGGCGGAATTATCCAGTCCGAGGAGCTGGAGCGCGAACACGGGAGGATCATTTACTCCTTTGACATCAAGGTGAAGGGAAAGTCCGGCATTCAGGAGGTCAACGTGAATGCCATGGATGGCACCGTGGTGAACGTCGAGCACGAGAGCGCACAGGCGGAAAAGAAGGAGAAGGCGAAGGAACAGCCGTAAGGAAAGACGAGCGAGGGCTAGCGGACGCGGGCCGAAGTGGGCCGGTCCTTGCACTCTGCAGTACGCACGCACTGTCAGTTTCCTGTCGCTCGCTCCCCGCTGCTCGTCGCCCGGGCCATGCACTACTCGATCGCTTCGCTCCTCCACAGCTACGGATACCTCTTCATCGCCGTGCTCGTGGGGGTTGAGAGTCTTGGTATTCCAGTGCCGGGCGAGACCGCGCTGATCTCCGGGGCGGCGTACGCGGCCAGCGGACATCTGCGCATTGGTCTCGTGATTGCCGCGGCGGCAGCAGGCGCGATCCTTGGCGACAACACCGGCTACTGGATTGGCCGCAACGGTGGTCATGCGCTGATCCGGCGCTATGGCCGGCTGCTGCATATCAATGACGCACAGATGGAGAAGCTGCATGGCTATTTCGACCGCCATGGTGCCAAGACCGTGTTCTTCGGGCGCTTCATTGCCCTGCTGCGCACGTGGGCAGCCTTGTTCGCCGGCGCCGGCGACATGCCGTACAAGCGGTTCACCCTGTACAATGCCCTGGGCGGCATTGTCTGGGCTGCCGGGTACGGCACGCTCGGCTATCTGTTCGGCAAGAATCTTCCTCACCTCGAACACATTCTCGGCCGCGCCACGTGGCTGCTGGCGGTGCTGGTGCTGCTGATTGCGATTGGTGCGTGGGTGATTGAAAAGAGGCGGTAGCTGGCTTAACGACGGTCGCTGGTTGTTGGCAGCTGTTTGCACAACCGTTGCTGGTCGCTGGAAGGCCGTGGGGAGTCCAGCTACCAGCTACCAGCAACTACATCACCCCCCATAACGCTCTCGTGACATCTACTGAGAACGTCCACCGTCCCTGCCGGAGACCGCGGGCGACATCGACGCGGACGGCGTCGAACAGCACGAACAGACCGGCGCCCACCGAGGGGTACCAGCCGCGCGCGGGAGCGGCAAATGGTGCCGCATCATCCACGTAGACCACGTGCACGTACGGCGCCAGCGTCGCTGAGGCCGGCGAGCGACCGAAGGCACCAAGGCTGATCGGGATGAAGGGCACGTGGGTGCGCCATTCGATGTGCTCGCTCGCGGCGAATCGCGCGGCGAACTGGTGGAAGTCATATCCCGGGGCAGTGGTTGGACCGCCAAGAAAAACGTACTCCTGCGCGGGCACGCCCGGCGAACCATGCACGAGCCCCGCGGTCGTGCGCGTGACGAGTCGGTCGTCACCAACCGGCCGCTCGATGTCGGCTTCGACGAAGCCGCGCGCGAGCCACGGCTGGCTCGCGGTGAAACCGGTGTCGTTTCCCGTGAACCAGCCGCCGCGAAGCTGCGCGCGCACGCGCAGTTCGCTCCCCCAGAACGCGAGCGATGTGGGACGTTCGACGTCGAGCGCCAGGCGCTCCTCGATGATGGACCACGCCGGTATGGTCGGCTCGAAGGCGCCGCGCCACGGCGTGGCGTGTATCGCCAGGCGATCCTGCGATTCGTGCGAGGCGGTGAATCGCCAGCGCAGGCCGATCCACTGACCGGCGTGCAACTCGACCCCGGCGGCACGCACGTCGTAGGGATCCGTGCGGTCGGTGCCGAACTCCTGCGCGGCCAGACTGTTGACGAGCAGTGAGCCCTCTGGTTCGTCGCCCGTTTCGCGATAGTCGCGCGACGCGAACAGTCGCACGCTCCGGCCATTGCCGCGTTGCACGTCGAAGGACGCCTCGCCCTTGGGCTCATGGTCGTCCAGGCCATAGCGTCCGCGCACCGTGGCACTGATTCCGCCGCCAAAGCGCACCGTTCCGCCGGCGCCAGGCGCGAGGCCCTCGACGCGATTCACGCGGAGAAAGTCCGAGAGCCGGTGCGCGGCGATGGCGGCACCACCGGGGCGCGCCAGCGCTTCGGCGTCCACGAGCGCGCGCGCCTGATCTTCCACGCGCTTCACGTCTGCGTTCGCGGCGGCGCGCACGTCGCTCGGCAGCGAGTCGAGAATGCGGCCCTGCCACTGGTGCCGCGCCATGACGCTCTCGGGTGCCTCGACGATTTCCGGGCCGCGGAAGATGGCCGCATTGAGTCCGGTATTGATCTGGTAGCAGCAGATCTCCCAGCGACCGCGAATGATGCCGCGTGCCGGAAAGTCGAGCCACGTGCCGGTGCGGCGGATCTCGATCTCCTGGCGGCGCGGCAGCCAGAAGCGGCCATCCACCAGCGCGTTCTCGAGCACGATCGAGATGTCCTCGAGCTCCTTGTCGAGATAGGCGGCGCGGGTGAACGAGAACGTCATGCGCACGACTTGCGCGGTGGAGCGATCGATGTAGATCGCGCCGACAATGCCCGACGCACCCTGCTGCGATGGGCGCACGGCCACCTCGTACACATCGAGCGTGCGATCCGGCAACCGGATGCGCAGCGAGTCGCGAATGCCGAAGTCGTAGTCGTGCACGCCGGCGGGCGAGAGCGGGTGCGGTACGTCGCGCACCTCATCGCCCTCGCCGAGCCGGATGATGTTCGGGAAGTTGTTCTGGACGATGCCCAGGTGATCCTGGTGATAGCGAATGTCGGTGGGCAAGAGGAGCGTGTCGCGCCGCCCTTCGATGACCTGCTTGCTCAGATTGGGCGCACGCCAGTACACTTCCAGCGCGAGCTCATCCGACCGCACGACCTTGGGCGGATCGGGGAATCCCTGGCCCAGTTGCGCCAGGAAGGTGAGGTAGCCGTGCGCCGTGGCGTGATAGTCTACGAGTGCGGTGTCGGCGAGCTGTTCCGTGCGGCGCTGGGTCGCGCGTTCGACGAGCGCGAGTGTGCGCGGATCGTTCCACGTCTGCGCGGCGACGCTCGACCCGGCCGCCGCCAATCCTCCCAGAACCCACCACGCGGCGCTGAGCGTCGCGGAGAAGCGATGCATGATCGGGAAATGTCGCCGGACGGCGTAGGTGCGGCAAGCGCGCATGCGACACGCGTGACTGCTCCCGGCGTGCGCGCCGAGAGCGCGCATGCCGAGGGCGCGCACGCGGAAAGTCTGCGGCGCTTTCTCGCGCTGGCGAGCGCGGGCGCACTCGTCCCCGTGTGGCGCGACTGTCTGCTCGACGCGGATACGCCCGTGTCCGCGTTCGCGAAGCTGCGCCGCGGGCCGTTCGCGTTTCTGCTCGAATCCGCGCCGGCCGGGGGCGAGACGTGGGCGCGCTACACCTTTCTCGGCACCGAGCCGCGCGCCGCGTGGCGACTGCGCGATGGCCTCGTGGAGGACTGGGCGCCGGCGCACGGCTGGTACGGCGCGCGCCGTCCCGAGGACCCGCTCGCCGATCTGCAGGCACTCATTCGCCGCGATGCGCCGGTTGCGGTGCCGGAGCTCGGCGCCTTCTGGAGCGGCGCCGTCGGCTACTTCGGCTATGACGTCGTGCGCCACATCGAGCGCCTGCCCGACCCGCCGCCCCGCGCGCTCGACGTGCCGGATGCGATGTTGGTATTCACGCGCGCCGTGGTCATCATGGACAATCTGCTGGCGCAGGCGCGGGTCGTGGTCGGTGTGCCGATACCGGCCGGTGCGTCACCGGACGCGCTGCAGGCGCTGCACGCGGGCGCGCAGCACGAGATCGACGACATCATCACCCGGCTGCAGGCGCCCGGCACGCTGTCACCGCTCCGGCTCGACCGCAGTGCTCCGCCGGCGCAGGGGACCTCGTCGTATGCGCGCGAGGACTTCGAACGCGATGTGGAGCGCATCCGCGAGTACATCCTCGCGGGTGACTGCTTCCAGGCGCTGCTCGCGCGCCGCATCGATGTGCCGCTCGACTTCGAGCCGCTCTCGTTGTATCGCGCGCTGCGCGCGCTCAATCCGTCACCGTACATGTATCACCTGGTGCTCGACGGCATGGAGCTGGTCGGGAGCTCGCCGGAGCTGCTGGTGCGCGTGGCGGATGGACGCGTGACCGTGCGTCCCATCGCGGGCACGCGCCCGCGCGGAGCCACTCCGGAGGAGGATGCGCGGCTCACCGCCGAGCTGCTGGCTGACGAGAAGGAACGCGCCGAACACGTGATGCTCGTGGACCTGGGGCGCAACGACGTGGGGCGCATCGCGGCGTACGGCAGCGTGCGCGTGACCGATCTCATGACGGTGGAGCGGTACAGCCACGTGCTCCACATCGTGAGCCAGGTGGAAGGCGAGCTGCGCGGCGTCGCGTCCGCCATGGACGTCTTCAAGGCCACCTTTCCCGCCGGCACGATGACCGGAGCGCCCAAGGTGCGCGCCATGCAGATCATTGACGAACTGGAGCCCGCGCGCCGCGGCCCGTACGCCGGCGCGGTGGGCTACATCGCCTCGGGCGACCAGCGCATGGATCTCGCCATCACCATTCGCACGTGCGTCATCGCCAACGGGGTCGCTTCCGTGCAGGCCGGTGCCGGTATCGTGGCCGACTCGGTTCCCGCCCGTGAATGGGAGGAGACGGAGAACAAGGCGCGGGCGCTGCTCATGGCGATGGGCCGGGTGGGGGGCGGGGTGTAACTTGCAGGTTGCAGGGAACGGCATCCTACGCACCCTTCATCACGCATTGCCCGAGCCCGGCCCGCCGCCCCATGCCCTTCAAACTCATCGGCACGACCAGTGATCAGACCTTCGAGCTGCGTGACGGTTGCGCGGTCGAGGTTGGCCGCGCCTCGGGAAGCGATCTGCCGGTGATCGATACCACAGTATCGCGCCGGCACGCGCGGGTCATGGCCGACGCGTCGGGCATGGCCGTGACCGATCTGGGGTCGAGCAATGGGACGTTCGTAAATGGCGCACGCGTCGATGCGGCGCACGCGGCCGCGGGCGATGTCGTCACCTTCGGCAGCGTGTCCTTCAGGCTCGTACACGTGACCGCGCCACTGGAGGCGATCACGATCGCCACCGACGTGCCGACTCCCGTACACACCGCGAGCCCATCGATCGTGAAACGACGTTCGATCGCGCAGCCCACCGGCCCGCTGGCCGCCGTGTTCCGCGCGTCCAGCCTGCGCGAAGTCCGACAGCGCCCCGCCCTGTCCGCGGAGGAAGCCCAGACCGAGAAGAAACTGGCGCTGCTGCTCGAGGTCGCGAAGGGGCTCTCGCGCGTCGAACACATCGATGCGCTGCTCGAGACGATCGTCTCCATGGTGTTCGAGATACTCGACGTGGATCGCGTGGCGATCGATCTGGCGGACGACACGGGTTCACTGGCGCAGCACATCTCCCGCGACCGCCAGGGTGATCCCGTGGTCCAGGCCATCCCGCAGTCCATCGCGCGCAAGGTGGTGCAGGAGCGCATCGCGGTGCTCACCGACAACGCGCCGGAGGACACCCGCTTCGGCGGACAGTCCATCGTCGCCCAGCGTGTGCGCTCGGCCATGTGCGCGCCACTGCTGGGAAGCGACGATGTCGCGCAGGGCGTGCTGTACGTGGACAACCTCACGGCGACGCAGCGCTTCGGCGACGACGATCTCGATTTTCTCATCGCCTTCTCCAACATCGCCGCGGTCGCGATCGAGAACTCCAGGCTCTCGGAGCGGGTGCGTCACCAGACGCTCGTGCGCAGCAACTTCGAGCGCTTCTTCGCTCCGGCGCTCGCGGCACGCATTGCGGCCACGCCGGGGACCGTGCGGCTGGGCGGCGAGAAGCGAACGGTCGCACTGTTGTTCAGCGACATCCGCGACTTCACCGCGCTCGCCGAAGCGATGCGGCCGGACGAGCTGGCGCGACTGCTCAGCGAGTACTATTCCGCCATGGTGGAGATTGTCTTTCGTCATGGCGGCGCGCTGGACAAGTTCATCGGCGACGCGCTCCTGGCGCAGTGGGGAGCGCCCCTGGGGGCGGCGGACGACGCCGATCGCGCCATGCAGGCCGCGCTCGACATGCAGCGCGGGATGCAGACGCTGAACGAGCGCTGGCGGCAGGAGGGGCGCCAGCCGCTTCGTATCGGCATCGCGCTCAACGTGGGCGAGACGTTCGCCGGCTACATCGGATCCGAGCGACGCCTCGAATACACGCTCATTGGCGATGCGGTGAACACCGCGAGCCGGCTGTGCGCGCTCGCGGAGGGGGGCGAGGTGCTCCTCACCGAGAGCATGCGCGCGGCGCTGGCGTCGCCCCCCGCGCTGCAGCCGCGCGGGACGGTCGAGCTGCGCGGCCGGGTGCAGGGCGTACCGGTCTACAGTGTCGCGCCGTGAACGAGCGCTTCACTGAACCGCTGCCACCGGGCTACACGGCACTGGCCCTGGAGCGCGGGACGGCCGTGGTACTCGGCACGCTGGCCGAACCGCTGGCGGCGGCGTTGCACGGCGGATCGTTCTACGAATACGCCGCGTCGCATCCGGCCGCGCGCACGCTGCGCGGACGGGGCGTGGCGTATGCCGTCCCGCTCCCTGACGGCGTGACCCGCGTGGTGGTGCGACGATCCCGGCACGGCGGCCTGTTCGCGCCCATTACGGGCGACCGGTTCCTGGGGCGCACGCGTGCGCCGCACGAGCTGGAGGTCGCGCTGCGCCTGATGCACGCCGGCGTGGCCACGCCGCAACTGCTCGCCTATGCCATCCATCCTGCCGGCCTCTTCACTGCGCGCGCCGATGTGATCACGCGGGAGGTGCCCGACTCGGCCGATCTGGTGGCGACGCTGGTGTCGCGAGCGTCCGGTTCGCCGCCGCGTTCCATCCTGCGCGCGGTGGCAGAGCTGCTGGCGGCGCTCACCCGCACGGGCGCACGCCACCCTGATCTCAAC
>JBOHTE010000710.1:0-8947 GCA_050733555.1 Gemmatimonadaceae bacterium
CCCTAGCAGGGGCGGACAGCGCGCATCCGCGCCGCGCGCCCCGCTGGCCGCGGGCCCGCACACGCTGCATATTCGCCGCACACGCCTGACGTCAACTGGAGTTGATCATGTCCACCGAAACGTCCGCCGAGCCCACGCCGGTCCAGCTTGCCGCATCGCTGCGCGACAGCGTGATCGACTGGCGCCGCCATCTGCACATGCATCCGGAGCTGTCGTTCCACGAGGAGCAGACCGCGCAGTTCGTGCACGACACGCTCGAGGGATTCGGCGGGCTGGCGCTCACGCGCCCCACGAAGACCAGCGTCGTCGCCCGCCTTGCGGGGCTGCATCCGGGGCCGGTGCTCGCGATTCGCGCCGACATGGACGCGTTGCCGATTCTGGAGAAGAACGACGTGGCGTATGCGTCGCTCACGCCGGGTGTGATGCACGCCTGCGGGCATGATGGGCACACCGCCATGCTGCTGGGTGCGGCGAAGATTCTCGCGGCGCATCGCGAGTGGCTGCACGGCGAGGTGCGCTTCTTCTTCCAGCATGCGGAGGAGGTTTTCCCCGGCGGCGCGCAACAGATGGTGGATGCGGGCGTCATGGATGGCGTGGACATCGTCGTGGGCGCGCATCTCTGGGCGCCTCTGGCCACGGGGAAGGTCGGCGTGCGGGCAGGTGCGCTCATGGCGTCGCCCGATGTGTTCCGGCTCCTGGTGAAGGGCGCGGGAGGCCACGCCGCGGCGCCGCAGGAGACGGTGGACAGCATTGCGGTGGCGGCCCAGATCGTGACCAACCTGCAGCACATCGTCTCGCGGAACGTGGACCCGATCGACAACGCCGTGGTGTCCGTCACGAAGTTCATCGCCGGCACGGCGGACAACGTGATCCCGGAGCGCGCGGAGCTCACGGGGACGATCCGGACGTTCGACGTGGCGCTGCGCGACCGGATCCCGCGGCTCATGGAGCGGATCGTCTCGGGCATCACCCGCGCACACGGCGCGTCGTACGAGCTCGCGTTCGACCGCGGCTACCGCCCGGTGGTGAACGACGAGCGGGTGACGGAACTGCTGCGCCGCGTCGTGACGCGCACGCTGGGCGCGGATGCGCTCGTGGAAACGCGTCCCAGCATGGGCGGTGAGGATTTTTCCGCGTTTCAGCAGCGCGCGCCGGGGTCGTTCTTCTTCATTGGCGCACGGAACGAGGCGCGCGGCATCCGCTATCCGCATCATCATGAGCGCTTCAACGTGGACGAGGAGGCGCTGGAGCGCGGCGTGGCGCTGTTCGTCGCCGCGGCACGGGAGTACCTCTCGGGTCCGGCTGCACCGTGAGGTGGTACCGATGGCTGGCGCTGGTGCCCGCCATCGGGATGCTGGGCGGCGTGCCGTTCGTCAATCGCGTGGAGCCCTGGGTGTTCGGGCTCCCGTTGCTGCTGGCGTGGGTGCTGGTGTGGGTCCTGCTCACCAGCGCCACCATGTGGCTCATCTACGTGCTCGACCGGCGACATGAGCGACGCGCGGAGCGATCCGGCGCGTGAATCCGGCGCTCCTCGTCATCGGCGCGGTGCTGGTGCTCGCGCTCGCGCTGGGCGTGCGCGCACGGCGCGGCCGCACGATGACCCTCGAGGAGTGGACGGTGGGCGGGCGCGGATTCGGCACCGTGTTCGTCTTCCTGCTCATGGCGGGGGAGATCTACACCACGTTCACCTTCCTGGGCGGGAGCGGGTGGGCGTACGGCAAGGGCGCGCCCGCCTTCTACATCCTGTGCTATGGCGCGCTGGCCTACGCGCTGTCGTATTTCCTGCTGCCGGTGATCTGGCGCTATGCGCGCGAGCATCGGTTGCTGTCGCAGGCGGACTACTTCGCGAGCAAGTTCGGGAGCCCCGGGCTTGGCGTGCTCGTGTCGGTGGTGAGCGTCATTGCCATCGTGCCGTACCTGGTGCTGCAGCTCAAGGGGCTGGGGATCATCGTGTCGGAGGCGTCGTACGGCGCCATCACGTCGAACAGCGCGGTGTGGATCAGCAGCGCGGTGCTGGTCGTGTACGTGGTGGTATCCGGCGTGCGCGGCTCCGCCTGGACCGCGGTCGTGAAGGACGTGATGATCCTGATCGTGGCGATCGCGCTGGGCGTGTATCTCCCCCTGCATTACTACGGCGGCATGCGCACCATGTTCGAGCGCATCGAGGCGGCGAAGCCGGGCTTTCTCACGCTGCCCGCGACGGGGATGAGCCCGTCCTGGTTCATCTCCACGGTGATTCTCACCACGCTCGGCTTCTACATGTGGCCGCACACGTTCGGGGCCGTGTACACCGCGCGGCACGAGGACGTATTCCGGCGCAACGCGGTGGTGATGCCGCTCTATCAGCTCGTGCTGCTGTTCGTGTTTCTCGCGGGGTTCGCGGCCATTCAGCAGGTGCCGGGGCTCACCGGGAGCGCGGCGGACCTGTCGCTGCTCCGGGTGTCCAGGCAGACGTTCGGGCCGTGGGTGGTGGGGACGATCGGCGCCGCGGGGTTGCTGACGGCGCTGGTGCCGGGCTCCATGCTGCTCATGACGGCGGCCACGCTGATCGCGAAAAACGTGTACGGCAGACTGGCGCCGCGCACGCCGGAGGCGCATGTGACGCTGCTGGCGAAGTGGCTCGTGCCGGTGATCGCGCTCGTCAGCGTGTACTTCACGGTGCGCGGCGGCGAATCGCTGGTGACGCTGCTCCTCATGGGGTACAACTTCGTGACGCAGCTCTTCCCGCCATTGCTGTTCAGCCTGGGGCGGAAGCCGTACGCGACGCGTGCGGGTGCGTTCGCGGGGATCATATCGGGTGTGGCCATGGTCGCGTGGCTCACGCTGTCCGGCGTCACGATGGCTACCCTCGTGCCATCGTGGCCGGACGTCGTGAAGGATATCAATGCCGGCATCATTGCGATGCTGGTGAATACTGTCGTGCTGCTGGCGGTGAGCCTGGCCACCGGCCCGCGTCGCGCGGTACAGTCGGCGGTCACCGCTCGGCCGGTTTCATCGCGCTGATCTGGAGCAGCATGCCCAGAATGCCCAGGGCCAGACCGGCGATGCTCAGCGTGCCGCCTGCGGTTCCACCGGGAAGCCACTGGCTACCATACAGCAGGAAGCCGACCCCAATCATGAACGAGCCGAACGCGGCGATGGGTGCGAGCTGGCGCGTGAGGTAACCGACGACGGCCCACACCAGATTCCAGGCACCGCCGAAGCCCATGAGAGCAAGCGCCACTCGTGGCAACCATCCGGGCGTTGCGCGCGGCGCGAGGAACGCGATGCCCATCACGAGGACGAGCAGGAACGCCCAGGGAAGAATGCGGCGAAATCGGAGCATGGGAAATTGGGATCAGGAAATGGGTGAATGGAGACCGAGCGCGGGCGAAGTGCTGCGCGCGTCAGTGAACAATGCGTGTGGGTGCGAACAGGATGGGCTTGTCACCGCCTGCCGGAGGAGCCGACATGTGTCCGCCCGAGCAGAGGTACACATTGTATTCCGCGATGCACATGGCGGCGACAGCCAGCAGGTAGTTCGTGGTAGCCACGGCGATGACCCCGGGGTTTCCGCTCATCACCGCCATCTCGAGCGCCTGCGCCGCGGCGGCGGCATAGCCGGACGCCATGATGTAGATCTGCCACTCGCGGGTGCAGTCCCGCGTTTGTGCCACCGCATCGCGTGGCGCGAACACTCGAGCAGCGCGCGCGGCGAGCAGCACGAGCGCGCGCGAGCCAGTGGAACGGGACGCAATGTTCACGTGTTGGGCCGTCGCGTGCACCTCCAGGCTCGCGGAGTCGCCCTTGAAGTTGCGGACATGCAGGTCGCGTTGCACCCACGCGCCGGCGCGTCGCTCCCATTGCATCGTGGTGGTGCTCACGAGCGTTCCGTTTATGTAATGCCGGAACGCGCGCGGTGGACCGCCGGCGGCATTGGATTCCACCACGAGCCGATGCAGGCGGCCCTGCGCATCGCGGAACGTGCCGCCGTCGCTCGCCACCTGCGCCCCTTGGTCGCGCACGATGAGCAGCGGCAGAACGGGTCCGCCGCCGTTGCTGGTCCCGGCGCGGTCGAGCGACAGGCCCTTGCCGAGTGCTCCGTGCGACGAGGCCTGCAGCGTATCCGAGCGCCCGAAGCCGGTAATGACGACCCTGCCGGACGCCGCGTAGGTGGAAACGTCGTGCTCCCGAATACCGGTGGGTGGCGGCGCGCTATCCGAGCATGCCGCGAGTGCCAGGCATGCACCCCCTGTCACAACCAGTCGTCTGAACATGTTTGCCCCCTGAAAAAGGTTGAACCAGTGCTGCGTGGCCCAACCTGTCGGATTGCCGATCCGGGAGCGGTACCGTTCTGCGACAGGGATGAGCGATTCAACTCATCACCAGGACGTGTTCGTGGGCGCGCACGATGGGTCAGTCCTTCGTCACGGCGATCGCGGTGAGTGCGTCATACAGCACGGCACCGAGTGTGGGGCGCATCCAGTAGCCCGTGTGCGCGCGTACGGGGTCGAGCGGCGCGCGCGGTTCGCGGAGATTCTCCACGGCGCGCGCGGCGAAGAGGGGCGGCACGGGGCGCGCATCGTAGAAGTCGAGCGGCCCGCTGACCCAGTCGCGTCGTGACCAGATGTTGATCCAGCGGCGCGGACGATTGGCGTAGCTCACGATCATGGGCTGCACGGCGGCGGCGAGCGTCTCGCGCACCGGCGCGTCGTCCTTCTGCGTGCGAAACAGGAATGCCGTCTTGTCGAGCGGCGAACCAATCGTCAGCAGGAGCGCGGTGCGCTCCACCACGTTCATTGGCGCGGCGCCGCCGGGAATGGACGCGAGGAGCAGATCGCGATTGATCACATCGTTGAGCATGTCATAGGCGATCACGGAGCCCAGCGAGTGGCCAACGATCACGACGTCGGCGTACTCGTGCGCGCTGCGGCCGGGAACGCGTGAGCCGTACACGTTGCGCGCGAGCATTCGCGCCATGGCGCGGATGCGGCGGCGGATGTCGGCGAACTGGCTGGCCTCGTGCGCCGAGATGTAGGCGCAGACGTCGCCGACGGACTGCACGAGGCACCAGCGGAGTGCGGCGAACGTCATGAGCCCCGCGGCGAGCGCGGCAAGCGTGACGGGCGGCGCGTCGCGAACGTCAAGCGCGCCGATACCGCCCAGCGCCAGGAGCTGCCGGAGCGCGAACACGGCGAAGAGCACGCCGCTCGCCATCACCGCCACGAACACTGCGCCCGCCGTGACGAGCGGCAGCAGCGTGCGCCGGGGCAGCGCGAACGGCTGTCGCGCACCGAACATCCAGCGATCGAAGGAACCGCGCACCACGTAGCGCACGCCCCGCACGAGCGCGCTGGCCAGGAAGGCGAGCACGCGGCCGAGCCGCACGCGCCCCTCGGTGAGCGGCGCCCAGTAGGCTTCATAGAAATGCACCTCGCGCGTGCGCCCATCCGGGGTGCCCAGGGTCATCTCGACGCGCGGATGCCACTGGTCGTCGAAGGCCACGTAGCGCACGCGTACCGGCGCATCCGCGAGCGGCTCGGCGGATTGCCGTCGCCAGACCGCGTCGGCCACGAGACTCAGTGTCTCGAACTCCACCTGCTGTCCCATGCCGTGACAGACGATGACGGCGGCCGGGCGGTGCGGAGGCTGATCGCCGGGGAGCGCGCGGGCGGTCGCGTCGAACTCATCGTGATCAGCCCCGTGGCGCTCGAGCGGGATGCCGATGCTGGGAAGAACGCTCACGCTCACTCGCTCCTGGAAAGGTCTGACGTGCCACCACGTCCGCTTTCACGGACTCTGACCGGCGGCTACGTTGATGAAGGAGACGCCGGACGAGCCGGGAGCCAACGGATGAACTTGCCATGACCACGACAGCGGGCGCAACAGGAACGCGTGACGTCGAGAACGTAGCGGCGCTGAACGCGAAAGTGCGGGAGGCCAGCGCTTTCGTGGCGGAGCTGCGCGCCGAGCTCGCGACGGTGGTCGTGGGACAGACGGTGATGCTCGACCGGCTGCTCATTGGCCTGCTCGCGGATGGGCACGTGCTGCTGGAAGGGCTGCCGGGGCTGGCCAAGACCCTGGCGGTGCGGACGATGGCGGCGGCCATTGACGCCTCGTTCCAGCGCATCCAGTTCACGCCCGATCTGCTCCCGGCGGATGTCGTGGGCACGATGATCTTCGATCAGCAGAGTGGCGGCTTCACCGTGCAGCGCGGCCCGGTCTTCGCGAATCTCGTGCTCGCGGACGAAATCAACCGCGCGCCCGCGAAGGTCCAGAGCGCGCTCCTGGAGGCCATGCAGGAGAAGCAGGTGACGATTGGCGGGACGACCTATCCGCTCCCGGACCCGTTTCTCGTGCTGGCCACGCAGAACCCCATCGAGCAGGAAGGCACGTATCCGCTTCCCGAGGCGCAGGTGGACCGCTTCATGTTGAAGCTGATCGTGACCTATCCCGACCGCGTGCACGAGAGCGCGATGCTGGACCGCATGAGCACGGGGCACGAGCCGGTGCCGCGCCGGGTGGTGGACACGGCGCGCATCCGCGCGGCGCGGGACACGGTGAACGGGATCTACCTCGATCCCCGCGCGCGGGAGTACGCGCTCGACATCGTGCGGGCCACACGTGATCCGCGCGCCGCCGGGCTCGCGGACCTTGCGCCGCTCATTGCCTTCGGGGCGAGCCCACGCGCGGCGATCGCGCTCGTGCGCGCGGCGCGCGCGCATGCCTTTCTCGCGGGACACGGCCACGTGCTGCCGCCCGACATCAAGCTGCTGGCGCACGATGTGCTGCGGCATCGCGTGATTCTCACCTACGAGGCGGACGCGGAGAGCGTGTCGGTGGACCAGGTGCTCGACCGCATTCTCGACGCGCTCCGCGTGCCGTGAATCTGTCGGAGGTCCTCAGCCAGGTTCAGCGACTCGAGATTCGCAGCCGCCACCTGGTGAAGGACGTGCTGGCGGGCGAGTACTCGAGCGTGTTCAAGGGACGCGGCGTGGAGTTCGAGGACGTGCGGCCCTATCTGCCGGGGGACGACGTTCGCACCATAGACTGGCGCGTCACCGCGCGCACGGGCGCGCCCTACGTACGCCGCTACGTGGAGGAGCGCGAGCGGACGGTGCTGTTTCTCGTGGATCACAGTGCGTCGGATGCCTTCGGCACGCGGCGCCAGACGAAGGCCGAGCTGGCCACGGAGGTGTGCGCGGCGCTGCTGCTCGCCGCGGTGCGCAACCATGATCGCGTGGGTGCGCTGCTGTTCACCGACCGCGTGGAACGCTATCTGGCGCCCGCCAAAGGGAAGCGACATGCGATGCGGGTGATCCGCGAGATGGTGGCGTTTCAACCGGAACGGCGCGGCACCGACCTCGCTGGCGCGCTGGAGTTCACGGACCGCGTGCTCCGCCGCCATGCCGTGATTTTCATCCTCTCCGACTGGATGGCGGACGGATTCGAGCGGCCGCTGGAGATGATCGCGCGCCGGCACGACGCGATCGCCGTGCAGCTCGTGGATGCGCGGGAACGCGACCTGCCGGACGCCGGGCTTCTGGTGCTGCGGGATCCGGAGTCGGGCGCGTGGCGCTACGTGGATACGTCACGTTCCAGCGTGCGGACGACGCTGGAGCAGCAGGTGCGTGAGCGGGACGAGACGCTGCTGCGGACCCTGCGTCGCCGCGGTGTGGATCTCATCCGGCTGCGCACGGGCGAGAACTACGCGGGCCCGCTGATGGCATTCTTCCGCATGCGCGAGCGCATGCTGCGGCGATGACCCGGCTCGCGAGTCCTGCGGCGTGTGTGCGCGTGCTCGCGCTCGCTGCCGTGTACGCGGCGGGCGGATGCGCGGCTGCCACCTGCGCGGCTGCCCTGAGTGTCACCTTCGCGGCGCCGCTCCGGGCGCAGCGCATCGAGACGACGAGCCATGCCGTGCATCCCACGGTGGGCGATCCGATCGCCGTGCAGTTGCACGTGGCGCTGCCGGCGGGTGCCGTGCCGCTGGATTCATCGCCGCGCCTGCACGCGCCGTTGCCCGATGGCGTGCGCCTGCTCGATCCAGGCGCGTGGCACGCGTCCGGGGAGGCGGGTGCGCTCACCGCGCGCGTGGTACTGGCGTTCTTTCGCGCGGGCTCCACGAGCACTCCCGCGTTCGATCTGGCGTACCGCCAGCCTCCATCCACGACCGCGGATACGGCGCGCGGGGTGGCGCTCGCCATCGTGATCGTGCCGACGCTGCCGGAGAACGCGGCCAGCATGCGTGACATCAAGGACGTCATGCCGCTGCCCGGTGCCCAGCGGGCGCGCTGGATCGCGCTGGCGATCGGTATCGTGGTGCTCGTGGTGCTCGTGCTCCTGGCTGCACGGTTCCGCGGCCGCTCCGCGGAGCACGCGAATGAGGCGCTCGCAGTCGAGGCGCCGCTGGATGCGGGCGCCGCGGCACAGAACGAGCTCGATGCCATCGAGCGCGCCGGATGGGCGTCGAGTGATGTGTCCCGATACTACGAGCAGGTGAGCGGCACCATGCGCCGTTACCTGGAGCGGGCGCACGGAGTGCGTGCCCTCGACCGTACGACGCCCGAGATCCTCGGCCTGCTGCCGGAGATTCTCGCGGGCGGCGGCTTGCGAGCGGAGCTGGCGCGGCTGCTGGAGGACGCCGATCTGGTGAAGTTCGCGCGCTGGCGGCCGCACGCGCCGGAGGCGGCGGCGTTTCTCGCGCGCGCCCGCGCGCTGCTGGGTGCTTGGCGCGACCGCGAGCGGGTGGCTGTGCCGGAGGAGCGCGATGCGGTTCGCTGACCCGCTGGCGCTGCTGCTCCTCCTGCTCGTGGTCGCGTATCTCTGGTTGCGCTGGCCGCGCCGCAGGCGGCTGCCGCGCGCATGGCTGCCGCTGCCGACCTTCGCTCTCCTGCCGGAGGCGGTGGGATCGGGCCGCGAACGGTGGCTGTGGCTGCCGGTGGCGGTGCGCGCCGCGGTGCTGACA
>JBOHTE010000711.1:0-2032 GCA_050733555.1 Gemmatimonadaceae bacterium
AGCCTGGCTCGCGCATGAACTCCACCAGCAGCGCTGAGCGTCGCGCGTGTACCGGTTCCCTCCCACCAGCCGCACGTCCTGACTATGGACGCCACGCAGTGGGAGCGAGCGCAGGCGTTGTTTCACGCCGCCGTGGAGATGCCGGAGAGCGAGCGGCCGCCCTTCCTGCGCGGCGCCTGCACCGGCGATGATGCCCTGCTGCACGATGTGCTGGCCATGCTCGAGGAAGACGCACGCGGCTCGTCCCTGCTCGACCGCGGCGTGGCGGTGGCGGCGCGGTCGCTCCTGAATGACGACAGCCACGCGCTCCCCGCCGCGAGCTTCGGTCCCTATCGCATCACGCGGATGCTGGGCGAGGGCGGCATGGGCGTCGTCTATCTCGCCACGCGGGACGATCTCGGCAGCGAGGCCGCGATAAAAATTCTGCGCGACGCCTGGCTCTCGCCCGCGCGCCGCGAGCGCTTCGCCAGCGAACAGCGTACGCTCGCGCAACTCCATCACGCGTCCATCGCGCAGCTCTACGACGCCAACACGCTCCCCGATGGCACGCCGTGGTTCGTCATGGAGTACGTGGATGGCGTCCCCCTCACCGAGTACTGTCGCGCGCATGGCACGACCATTCCGAATCGCCTGCGGCTCTTTCGCGCGGTGTGCGAGGCGGTGCAGCACGCACACAGCCACGCCGTCATTCATCGCGATCTCAAGCCGTCGAACATTCTGGTGAAGCGCGACGGCGCCATCCGGCTGCTCGACTTCGGCATCGCGAAGCAGCTCGAAAGTCTTGGCGTATCCACGGATCAGACGCAGACCGGACTGCGGCTGATGACGCCAGCCTACGCGGCGCCCGAACAGTTTTCGGGCGGGCAGCTCGGTACGCACACCGACATTTACGCACTGGGCGTCATTTTCTACGAGCTCCTCGCCGGACGCATGCCCTTCGACCTGTTGGAACGCACGCCGTCCGAGGTGGCGACCACGATCATCGAGCACGCGCCGGACCGGCCGTCCGTCGCGGCGCGAGCGATGACTGGCGCCGCGCGCGCCGTTCCCGGGACGGCGACACTGGCTCGCTCGTCGTGGGTCGATCTGGACGTGCTCTGCCTCACCGCCATGCACAAGGATCCCGCGCGCCGCTACCGCACGGTGGACGCGCTCATGCGCGACGTGGATCACTACCTCTATGGCGAACCGCTGGAGGCACGGCGCGATACTCTGCGCTATCGCGCCGGCAAGTTCGTTCGACGAAACGCGAAAACGGTGGCCGCGGCGCTGCTCGTCTTTGCCGGCGTGGTGGGACTGGTCGCGTTCTACACGGTGCGGCTGACCCGCGCGCGGAACACGGCGGTGGCCGAAGCGGCGCGCACGGGGCGCATTCAGACTTTCATGATGAATCTGTTCGAGGGAGGCGACGAAACCGCGGGGCCCGCCGACACGCTGCACGTCGTGACGCTGGTGCAGCGCGGCGTACGCGAGGCGCGCAGCCTGGATGGCGAGCCCGCCGCGCAGGCCGAGCTCTTTGAAACGCTCGGGGGCATCTACCAGAAGCTCGGTAATCTGCCGCTCGCCGATACGTTGCTGACCGCCGCGCTGGACCGGCGCCGGTCGCTGTACGGCGCCGCGCATCCGGATGTCGCATCCAGCCTCGTGGCGCTAGGCATGCTCCGCGATGCGCAGGCGAATTACGATGAAGCCGAGCGGCTGGTTCGGGAGGGGCTTGCGATGGAGAAACGACAGCCCGTCGCCGGACGGGCGAACGTGGCCCGGACCACGGCCGCCCTGGGACAGATCCTGGAGGATCGCGGCGCCTATGACCAGGCGATCCAGGTGCTCGAGGACGCCGTCGCGCTGCAGTCGGCGTCCCCGTCGCTCGCCGCCGATCTCTCGGCCAGCATGACCGAGCTCGCGAATTCGCACTTCTATGCGGGGCACCTCGCCACGTCGGATTCACTCAACCGGCGCGTACTGGAAATCGATCGGGGCCTGTACGGTGAGCACCACCACAACGTCGCGAATGACCTCATCAATCTGGGCG
>JBOHTE010000712.1:0-2457 GCA_050733555.1 Gemmatimonadaceae bacterium
CACAGGGTACTCACTCGAAGCGAGGAATCCGTGTCATCGTCATCACACTCTCTGATACGGCTGGTCGTTGCGGTACCGGGGCTGGCTCTTCTCGTGGCGGGTGGTCCGCTGGCCGCGCAGAATGTCACGGCGGATAGTTCGCGTGCCACCATTACCGGCATGACCTTCGACAGCCTGAGCAGGAAGCCGCTGGCGCACGCGCTCGTGCAGCTCGTGAGCAAGGGCGGCGACGGTGCGGTGCTGAGCGCGACCAGCGACAGCGATGGCGCCTTCCGCATCCCCGGCGTCCCGCGCGGACAGTATTCGCTGGGCTTCATGCACCTCGAGCTCGACTCCCTCGGCTTCGCGCTGCCGGCTCGCACCGTGGCCGTCACGAGCGATTCGTTGCAGTTCATCGTGCTCGCGGTCCCCGCCGCATCGAGCATTCGCGCGCGGCTCTGTCCGTCCCGGCCCTCCATGGATTCAACCGGCGTCATGCTGGGATTCGTGCGCGACGCGGACAGCGGCGTGCCCATCGCGGGCGCCGCCGTCGTTGCGATGTGGATCGAGCTGGCGGGAGACAGCGCCGGACGTCTGCGCATTCAGCGACGTCAGCTTCCGGCGCGATCCGACAGTACGGGATGGTACGCACTCTGCGGCATTCCGTCTGCCGCGCCGATCACGGCACGCGCCGAGTGGCAGACAAATGTCACCGGCTACGTCGAAATGACGGTCGCCCCGAACGGGCTGACACACCGTGATTTCTTCGTGCCGACAGGTACGGCCGCCGTGGCTGTAGCGGATTCGACGGCTGGATCGGCGGCCGATCCCGTGCGCCACGGCACGGCGCGACTTTCCGGCGTCGTGCGGAACGAGACGGGCCAACCATTGGCGGGTGTGAAGCTGCGGGTGTGGGGGACAAACGTAATCGGGACGACGGCCAGCGATGGCTCCTTCACGCTCGCCGGGCTGCCAGCCGGATCGGAGACGCTCGAGGCACGCTACGTGAGCTATGCACCGACGCACCTGAGCGTGGACCTGGCGAGCGGCGAGACACGCTCGGTCGCGATGACGCTGAGCGATCGCACCAACGTGCTGGAACCGGTCACGGTGTATGGCAAGCAGTCTGCATTCGCGCGGGATCTCACGGGATTCTACGCGCGACGCCGGGAGGGGTGGGGACGGTTCATGACGCGCGCCCAGATCGAGCAGCGAACGGCGCTCCAGTTCACCGATCTGGTCAACGCCATGCCCGGCATCCGGGTCGTGCCGACTGGCGGCACCGGATATTCCATCGTGTCGTCTACCAACCAGGCGTGTCGTCCCGACATCTACCTCGACGGCACACGGATGCACGACCCGGACAACGTGAACGCCTTCATCATGCCGAACAACGTGTACGGGATCGAGGTGTACGGGACCACGATGGAAACGCCTCCGGAGTTCCGGCAGGGACACGGCGGCTGCGGGAGCGTGGTGGTGTGGACCAATCCGGCACTGGGGGAGCTGGGGAAAGACTGATCGGCGCACATCGGACCGTCGCGCTCACTCCTCGCCGCCCATGGCGTGCGCGAACTCCTGCTTGAGCGCCGGATGCGTGCGCCAGAGATACACGCCCATGAGGGCGGCGGCCAGTAGGTTGCCAATCGCCACCTGGTACCAGGCGAGCGCATGCAGTTGTCCTTCGGCCATCATGGCGGCCACACCGGTTACGCCGAGCTCGAAGATGATGAAGAGCAGCATGAAGACGACGAGCACGGACGGCTCTTCCGACGCCTTGTGCACGACGAACGAGGAGATGACGCCGCCCACGATGAACACGCCATAGTGAAAGATCGTGTAGACCACGACGTGCACCAGCAGACCGTCGTGCGTAGTGTTCCCGAACACGCTGAAGAGCGCGGTACCGAGGAGGCGCGGCGTGAAGAGAATGCCGTGGTGGGAGACGACATCCACAATGAGAAACCAGGCGGCTACTCCGGTCGCGCCGATGATACCCGCAATGACTCCTTCGCGATACGGCCTGTGACCTTTCGGCATGCGTCGGCCCTCCTGCTCGGGATCAGTAGACAATATTACGTTCCACCGGCCACGGCGAGACGGACCGCGGTGCGGAAGACCGTGAACGATCTGCCTCGCCCCTGCTCCGTCCGCTATCGACAAATCGCCCGAATGGTGCGTCAATTAGGAATGCGACAGACTCCCCCTCGAGCGCTTGGCGCGCTCCTCATCGTGGCGGCGATTGCCGCGTGCAGCAAGTCTGGCGGATCCGGTGGCAATGATGTCGTCATCCCCTGCAATGCGCCCGACGCGGGAGAAATCGCCGCCGCGGTTCCGAAGTTCGTCTCCGACATCACGCCGCTGCCACGGCGCTTCCTCGTGCAGACCGCCGGCGACTCGACGCTCCCCTCAACTGCACAGGCCGCGCTGCAGGCCAAGGGCCCCATGTATTTCTTCCCCAGCGACACGGCACAGCAG
>JBOHTE010000713.1:0-5470 GCA_050733555.1 Gemmatimonadaceae bacterium
GACCACGACTGGTGGAAGCCGATTAGGACTTCCCTTTCTTCGACGGTTTCGACTTGGCAGACCTGTTGAGTGCGACCGCTTGGCGAACGAGCGCCTTGAAGGCCGACTGGTCAACCTCTTCGCCTTCGTGGATGTCGATCGCGCGGCGTACGTTCCCCTCAAGACTCGAGTTGAAGAGACGGGCCGGATCCTTCAGTGATGCGCCCTTGGCGAAGGTAAGCTTCACGACATTCTTGTAGGATTCGCCAGTGCAGATGATGCCGTCGTGCGACCAAACCGGCGTGCCCATCCATTTCCACTCCTCCACGACGTCCGGATCTGCTTCCTTGATGAGCTTGCGCATTCTGCCGAGGGTGTCCCCACGCCAGTCCCGCAGTTCGGCGATTCTGTTCGAGATGAGATCCGATGCCGACTGGCCCTGGCTCGCGCCTGCCTTTTTCATGGTCTGATCCTCGACGTTCGAGAGGTTGTTCAGGTGCAGAACCGTGGACGGTCGTCATGAACCATGGCGGAGCGGCGGTGCGCCGAACTGCTTTGCGTACTCGGCGTTCAGTCGCTGCCAGCCTTCGAATTGCATGACCTGGGCGCCGGCGATGCGTCCAATGGGCTGACCGGCGAGGAAGCGCTCCAGTACGTCGAAGCAAATGTGCCAGCCCGCGGCGCCCATAGAAATGAATCCACGGTCAATGTTGTGCCACAGCGTGAGCCTGGTGCCGCCGCCTGTCAGCGGGTCCAGTTGCCAGCGGATTTCCTGTCCCCCCCAGTTGAACTCGAGCAGCCTGGGCGCGTCGGCGCGCTTCACCGCTGTCTCGGATACCTGCGGCGTCGGCGCCCCCACCGTCGAGAGCGTTGCCATGCCAACCGTGCCGAGGTTCCGGTCGGAATCGAAGGGAGCCCATTCGCGAAGATGCTCCGGATCCGTGAGCGCCGTCCACACCGTGGCAGGCGGCTGGGAAAGGTCGCGCACGAGAACGAGCGTCCAGGTGTCTCCCTCTTTTCGGATCTCGGCCCCCGAAGCGGCACCGGGCGTGTAGTGCTCACGGTTTGTCATGTCTTTTCTTTCCTTTTGAATTGGGCGCCTTCTCCATTTTTCTCAGGTGCTGCTCCAGGGCATCGACATGCTTCGACCAGAAGCGGCGGAAGGGAACGAGCCATTCATCGAGCTCCGTGAACGGCTCCGGTCGCAGTCGATAGAGGCGACGCTGCGCCTCGACTCGAGACTCCACGAACCCCGCCTCTCGCAGCACGCGCAGGTGTTTGGAGACGGACGGCTGCGACAGTTGAAGCTCGCGCTCGATCTCTCCCACGGAGCGCTCAGACGAGAGCAGCAGCCGCAGGATGGCCCGTCTGTTGGGCTCCGCAACGATGGTGAATGATGATTCCATGAGGGATATATAGCCAGACGAGTATATGCCTGGCAAGGGATATGCTGTCCCACTTCCCGTTCGCCCGCGTGCGTCTACCTTCACGACATCACCCCAGGCGCGAGCGCGATGCCATGACGACTATTGGCCAGGCCTTTCTCGATCATTCCCGCCAGTTCCTGCTGCGCGATTTTCTGCCCAAGATCGCGGCGTGCGCCGACAGACTCGCCGACGACGATATCTGGTGGCGCCCCAATGAAGCGTCCAACAGCATTGGCAACCTGCTGCTGCACCTCTCAGGCAACGTGCGACAGTGGATCGTGAGTGGCGTGGGCGGTGCGCCCGATGTGCGCGACCGTCCCCGCGAATTCGCCGAGCGCACCGAGATTTCCGGTGCGGAGCTGATGGCGGCGCTCACTGCAACCGTGCAGGAGGCGGAGCAGGTGCTGGCCAACATCGCTCCGGATGCGCTGCTCGAGGTCCGGCACGTTCAGGGAAAGGACGTCACCATCCTGGAGGCCGTCTATCACGTGGTGGAGCATTTTTCCATGCACACGGGGCAGATCACCTACATCACCAAGTTGCGGACGGGAGACGATCTGGGATTTCATCGACATCTGTCACCACCCAAACCGGCAGCCGACGCACCGCTTGGTGCACCCGTTGCATCGGAGGCGCGATGAGCTACCGCAAGTTCGTTGACGGAGCAGGGAAGAACTGGGACGTGCGTGACCGGTCGCACGCCGAATGGATCTTCGAGCCCGGCGAGGACAATCCGGGCGGGCCACGGCGCATCACGCCACCCAGCTACGAATCCGATCCGTTCGAGCTCACGGACCAGGACCTGCGGCGCCTGCTCGACAAGAGCACGCTCACGCATCCTGCCGACGGACCGCGGAAATCACCGTTCCGCGACTGAGGCACCACGATGCGACTGCGCGCGGAGAGTTCCCCAGTGGAACCCTCCGCGCGCGGTGCATCCGTGCGCTGCTGCTGTCGTGATCAGCTGCCGGGTACCGCCGGCGCCAGACTCGCCATCACTTCACGATACGACTCGAACCAGGCATCCAGCGCGGAGAGGATGCCGGCGATCGCGGCGATCTTGAGCGCCCATGCGCCCGCGTGGAACGCCATGGCGATCCAGAGGAAGAGGAACAGGATGAACAGCAGGCCGAGGAGGATCTGCACGGCGGGAAGCCCCGTGCGCAGCGAGGCCACGAACATGTAGAGCGTGAAGATGCCCCAGGCGACCGCGATCCACGCCATGTCGGCGCTCAGGTCCGGAGACTTCCCGGCAAAGAACCAGATGTAGATCGCCGTGGAGGACCAGAACGCACCGTACCCCGCAAGCACCGTCGTGGCGAACGTGTTCCCCGCGCGATACGCCGCAATCCCTGCCAGGAACATCCCCAGCCCTCCAGTAAAGAGCGCGTATCCGACGGCAGGTTGCGGCTGCAACGCGCCCCACAGAAATCCCGACAGGATGAACACCGACGCACCATAACAGAGCAGTCCGAACGGAAGCGGATTCGCTGCGGCTACGTGGGCATTGTCTGTCATCTCGCCCTCGGCGGTAGAAGATGCATTGATATTAATAGTATTTGTGCTGAACGGAACATTCGTACTGACAGCCTGAAGCGTCCGTCGCCGGGGTTCTGCTCCGGCCGCAATCTGTTCCCGCGGGCTGCTGCGGCAGGTCGCGGCTAGGCATGGGAGGCGCGGATGACGATTTCGTCCCTCCTGCTCTCGATGATTGCCTCCAGTTCCTGCTGTTCCGCGCGTGGCACCTCGAACGCATCCAGTGATGACCGCAGATCATCCATGAACGCCTCCCACTCTTCGCCGGTGACGATGAGATGCCGGTGGGAGTCGCCCATGGAACGCCCCGAATACCGCTGCGGACCGCCGGTCACCCAGCAGAGATATTCCGTGACCAGGAACTTGAAGCCTGCGGCAGGCACTCGGTGATGTCCCTCCCGGACGCGCGGGTTGGCGTTGAGCCGAGGATCGGTCAGGATCCGATCGATGAAGTCCGACACGATCGCGGCGATGCTGTACACACCGCCCAGGCGGTCGTAAAGCGAGGCAGTCCCGCGCGGTGCGCTCCCGGAGCTCGGCATCCGTCACTCCTCCTGCCCTGTACGACACCGCTCGCTGACCAACACAGACGCGAGCCACACTGCCACCACCCCTCCGCGCCGCCGCGGGCGAAAGGAGCGCCTACTATTGAGCCCGGTACGTAGCGGCGCAAGAGCGAGCGCGGTGACTAATGTGCCGGGGTGAGGCTGGCGCCTCGCTACATTTCCCAGCTGAGCCGTCCATGAGGTGACTGCATGTTTATCCGAGGCCCTGGCGCGAAGGCTACGGCCGCCGTTCGCCATGTCGTTCCCATTGCCCTGTCGCTCGCCGTCCTCGTGTCCTCCTCGCTGGCGGCACAGGACGACAAGCTCGCCGATCGCGCGACCCGTGCGGGCGAGGTACTGGCCGAACTCGTGGCTGTGCCCGACTCGGCACCCCCCAATGCGCTCCTCGCGCAGGCCGTCTGTGTGGCCGTCGTGCCCGGCGTCATCCAGGCGGGGTTCGGTGTGGGCGGTCGCGCCGGCTTTGGACTGGTGAGCTGTCGCACCCCGACGGGCTGGAGCATGCCGAGTTACGTCGGCCTCAAGGGTGGCAGCTTCGGACTGCAGATTGGCGCGCAGTCGGCCGACATCGTGCTGATCTTCGTCAACCGGAACGCGCCCCGCACCATCGCGACAAACTCCCTCGACCTCGGCGTCGCGGCATCGGTGGCCGCCGGCCCCGTGGGGCGCGACGTATCGGCGTCCACCGATTACAAGGCGCAGGCGGAGATCTACTCGTACTCCAAGACCAAGGGGTTGTTTGCCGGTGTGAAGATCACCGGCACGAAATGGGAGATTGACTACCGCGCCAACAGGAAGGCCTTCGCGAATGCTCCGGAAGGAGAGCAAGGCGGCACGCGCACGAGCGTCGGACACCTGCTCACGGCCGACGGCACCGCGGCACCGGCCATTGTCAGGCCATTTCTCGAGAGCCTGGTGAAGCACATCGGGTCAGGGCAGTCGAAGTAGCGGCGCGATCAGGGCAGGAGTCGCGGCAGCTCCTGCACGAGCGTGTACGCGCCCAGGATCGCCATGCTCAGAGCAACGAGGGTACCCAGCGCCGTGAGGATCCACGGATGCCGGTACGCGCCGACGACCCGGGGCGTGTACGCGGCCACCAGCATCACGCCCAGCGACACGGGTAAAATGAGTCCGTTGAGCGCCCCCACGAGAATCAGCACCTTCACCGGCCGGCCCACGAGGACGAACACGATGGTGGAGACCGCGATGAACGCGACGATCACCGTGCGCCAGTGCCGCTCGATGGTGACGCTCAGCGTGCGCAGGAAACTTACCGACGTGTACGCCGATCCCACCACGGATGTGATGGCGGCCGACCACATCACGACGCCAAAGAGCCGGTAGCCAGCGTTCCCCAGCGAAAGCTGGAACACGGACGCCGGCGGGTTCGCCGTGTCGAGCCGCAACCCCTGCGCCACTACCCCGAAGGCAGCCAGAAAGAGCAGCACGCGCATGAGTGACGCCACGCCAATCGCCGTCGCGGCGGACTGCATCACCCGCGGCAGCGCGGCGCGTCCGGTCACGCCGGCGTCCACCAGACGGTGCGCGCCGGCGAAGGTGATGTAGCCGCCCACCGTGCCGCCCACGATGGTGACCACGATGAATGCATCCACGTGTGACGGCCACACGGTGCGCCGCGCTGCTTCCGCGAGCGGTGGATGCGACACCCACGCCACCAGCACCGTGAGCGCGATCATGACGAATCCCATGAGTTGCGCGAAGCGGTCCATCGCGCGTCCTGCCTCGCGCACCAGGAAGATCGTGATGCCCACAGCGGCACTCACCAGTGCACCCGTCACGGGCGGCACGCCGAGCATGGCGTTCAGTCCAAGCCCCGCCCCCGCCACGTTGCCAATGTTGAACGCGAGTCCGCCGGCGGCGACGAGCAGCGCCAGGACATACCCGAATCCGGGCAGCACATCGGTCGCCACGTCCTGCGCACGCCGGCCCGACAGCGCGATGACG
>JBOHTE010000714.1:0-1274 GCA_050733555.1 Gemmatimonadaceae bacterium
ATCGAGCGTGCAGCGGTTCCTGCAGCCCGCGCTCGCCGCGATAGAAGCACAACCGAACGTGGCGAGCGCCGCGGCCATCAGCTCCATGCCGTACATCACGTGGGGAAACAACAGCAACATCCGCTACGAGGGACACGGCACGGGAGAGGACCCCACGCAACTGCCACTCGTGGAGATGCGCGTGGTGACGCCGAGTTTCTTTGCCGTGACGAAGCAGACGCTCGTGGCCGGACGACTGCTCCGCGTCTCGGACGACGAGCGGCCGACGTCGCCGCCCGTCACGGTGGTGAACCAGGCGCTCGCGCGGCGCGACTTCCCGGGCGAGCGTGCAGTGGGTAAGCGGTTCTACATGACGGACACCAGCTTCGCGACCATCGTGGGCGTGGTGAGCGACATCCGGAACATGGGTCCCATCGAAACGCCGGCACCGGAGATGTACTGGACGTACGCGCAGGGCGGCAGCGACACCGACTACCCGCTCATGGTGCGCGTGACGCGCGGCGATCCGGCGGCCGTGGTGTCGGAGGTGCGCGCCGCGATCCACGGCGTGAACGCGAATGCCGCCGTGTCGCACGTACGCCCCATGCATGACGTGATCGAGCAGAGCCTGGGGCAGCCGCGGTTCTATCTGAGTTTGCTGGGGACGTTCGCGGCGGTGGCGATTCTGCTGGCGATCGCGGGACTGTACGGCGTGCTGGGCTACGCCGTGGCGCAGCGCACGCGCGAGATGGGCACCCGCGCGGCACTGGGCGGGAGCGTGGGATCGCTCGTGGAGCTGGTGATGCGGGACGGGATGCGGATCATCGCGTTCGGGCTGGTGGGCGGGCTCGTGGGCGGCTGGGCGGCGACCCGGGTGATCCAGTCGATGCTGTACGGGGTGAGTCCGCTGGACGTGCCCACGTGGGTGGGGGCGGTGGTGCTGATGGTGGTGGTGGGGCTGCTGGCCGCGCTGGTGCCGGCGCTGCGGGCCGCCAATCAAGAACCGGCGGACGCGGTTCGCCGGGTTCCCCTCGCATCGAGTTGGCTTTGGCGGTTGTTCCAGGCCGCTTTCAGCATTTCGCTGGTCGCCGCCGGCGTGGTTTGCTTGGCGATGCGCGAACACTTGCCGGCGCGGGTCGGCAGCTTCGGCGGCATTAGTCTGGTGTTGATCGGTATTCTTTTCGCCACGCCGCTCTTGGCGCGCGGAGCGGCACTTTTGTTGGGACCGCTGGCCCGGCGATTCCTGGGCATCGAGGGCCGATTGGCGGCGGACAATTTAGCGCGCAGTCCGGGCC
>JBOHTE010000715.1:0-11914 GCA_050733555.1 Gemmatimonadaceae bacterium
CTGCCCCTTGGTGTAACTGGCAACACGCCTGACTCTGGATCAGGAGAGTCCTGGTTCGAGCCCAGGAGGGGCAACTGAGAGCCCGGCAAGCATTTCGATGCGGCCGGGCTCTTTGCTTTTTTCTGCAATTGGTCTCGTGTTGGCCACGCGGTCCGTGTGAGCAAGGCGCTGCCGCGTGGAGGATTTGGCGGCGTGGGCGATGAGGTTCTCACGCCGAACAGAACCCGAACAACTGGCAGATAACGGTTGTGCGAACAAGCAAGTAACGGGAGCACTCGATCATTGGCGGACGACGCACGCCGACGATCCTCGCTACTTCTCCTGCCACGGAGCTCTCGTGATGAACGCAACCTGGAGCGCAGCCATCCCGCTCATCGTAGTTACCGCACTTTCGTGCACGGCAAAGAACGCGTCAAGCTCACAGGCTGAAGCCGACGATCCACCGGCAGCGGTGTCTTCGTCGACCGGGTCGCCGATGGACGCCAGTTTTTCGGCGACCATCGATGGCGTGAACGTGACGGGCCGCGGAGTGGACGGCCTGCAACAGCAGAACGCCGCATACGTGCTTCCGCAGCAGGGCGCGGGCGAGAAGTATGCGCTGTTCATTCTCTACTCGACGAAGGACGGCGACGACACCAAGCCAAACTACTCGCTGCGCTTTCGATTCCCTCCGCACACCGGGACGTACGTTCACCGGGGCTCGTACGACACGTGCACGTGCGACATCACGCTCAACAAGAACATCGCCAGCGGAACGCTGGCAAGATACTCGGCGGACACCGTGACCATCAACGTGACGTCGATGACGCCGACGAGAATCGCCGGCACGTTCTCGGGGAACTTCAAGTTGAGCAACGACACGCCGCGGGCGACGCAGAAGCGCGCCACGATTACGGATGGAAAGTTCGACCTACCTATGGCGACGTCGAAGATCACGCCGGAGTAGTACGGAAGCGGGCGGACTGCTCACTAGAGCCGGTGGGAGTGAACACAGGCCCCTGTGTCGCGTGCCATGCGCCTGTCGAAGGCCTCGACTGCGCGCAGTGGCAGGCCGAACGCCGGAGCTCTGCATCTGCGTGTACTGCGTCTCGGCAAATACGTACCCCACTCTGGGGCCGGGTGCCGACTCACAGCTGTACAGCACCTGTCCGGCCGGAAAACCGCGGCTGTCCATACACATCCGCGAACACCCAACCCGCCGGCAGTTGGCCACCACTCCCTACGCCACGTTTCGCGGGCTGTAGAGACGGCCCTCGGTGAATCCGAGACTCCGCAGCGTTGGAGTGAGCGGCGCGAAGGGAGAGACGCGGTGGAACAGGGCAACGCACCAGCGCCCGCTCCTGAGGGACTGGCGGGCCCGCTAGCGCAGGCGCATGGTTTGGTGACCGGCGCACCGGCATGAATCCGGTCGCGCCGCCACGTCACGCCAGGAGCGTTTCCGCATGCCCACTCGCAAACGCGCGCCGGCGGCCGCGCTGTCGCGCGGCCTGGATGCCCGCCGACTGGCGGCCGCCGCGCACCCCGCGTCGGTGACCGCACTGGCCGAGCGCATCGAGCAGGATGGTGGCAGTGTCATTGGCGTGTATCGGGACCCGCTGGGTTCACACTGGCAGGTGCTTGCCGCGCTGCCGCTCGATCGCGTGGAGCCCACGCCGTACCAGCGCGACCTGTCGGAGGCGCACGTCGCGCGACTGGCCGACGCGATCGACCGGCTGGACCGCTACGTGGATCCGGTGACGGCGGTTCCCGCGGACGGAGGAATGTATTGGACTCCCAACGGATATCACCGGCTGGGCGCGATGCGTCAGTTGGGCGCGAAGTCGATCGTGGCGATCGTCGTCCCCGAGCATGACGTCGCGCACCGCATTCTCCTGCTGAACACCGAGAAGGCCCACAATCTGCGCGAGCGCGCCCTCGAGGTGGCGCGGCTCGCGCAGGCGCTCGCGCAACTTGATGAGCGCCCCGAGCGCGAGTTCGCCGTGGAGTTCGAGGAGGCGGCGCTCCTGACGCTGGGGTTCTGCTACGAACAGAACGGTCGCTTCGCCGGAGGCGCGTACCACTCCGTGCTCAAGCGCTGCGACCGGTTCCTCGGCATGAAGCTGCCGCGCGCCATCGAGGTGCGCCGCGGGCGCGCCGGGCGTGTTGTCGAACTGAACGACGCGGTGACGGCGGCCGTGGCGGCGCTCAAGGAGCGTGGCTTCGACAGTCCGTACCTGCGGGCATTCGTGGTGGCGCGAATCAACCCGCTGCGCTTCGTGCGGAAGGGTTCTCCCGATTTCGATGAGACGATGGAGAAGATGCTGGCATCGGCGCGCCGCTTCGACTCGGGGAAGATCCGTGCGGAGCAGGTCGCGCGAACGGGAGGTGTGGCGGAGGAGTGAGGGGGCTGCCCTCAAGACCGCCTGGGCTCGCTGTCGATTTCGCGAACGCTCTTCCGTCATTCGAATGTCCGGCCGCATCATGAACCCCAAACAGGACATCCGATCATGCGCTACGCACTTCTCCTTCACTATCCGCAACCCGCGGTCTCCACGCTTACCGAGGATCAGATCGCGCAGGGCAAGGCCGCGTTTCACGCCTACGCCAGTGCGCTCGACGATGCCGGTGTGCTTCGCTCCGCGGAAGTGCTCCAGACCATTGCCAGCGCCACCAGCGTGTCAATGAAGGACGGCAGGCTTCAGGTGCAGGATGGGCCCTTCGCCGACACCAAGGAGGCATTCGCCGGCATCTTCATGCTCGATCTCCCCGATCTCGACGCCGCCATTGCATGGGCCGAGAAGTGTCCGGCCTCGCAGTGGGGTACGGTCGAGATCCGCCCCGCCGCGGTTCGCTTCGTCAATGGTGCGTGGACGAATGCCGCGTGAGGCTGACCATGTGACGGCGCGCGCGGAAGAACTGGCGCGCGCCGCCTATGGCCGCCTGCTCGCCATTCTCGCTGCCCGGGACGGCGACATCGAGGCCGCCGAGGACGCGCTGGCGGACGCGTTCGCGCAGGCGCTGGAGTCGTGGCCCGGAGCAGGAGTCCCGCGGAATCCCGAGGCGTGGCTGCTCACGGTGGCGCGCAATCGCCTGCGCGATGTCCGCCGCTCGGCGGCGCATCGGCTGTCCGATCCGCTCGACGACTCGCACGACAGCGCGCTGTCGGTCATGGACACTCTCGATCCCGACGCGATCCCGGACCGCCGGCTCGCGCTGCTCTTCGTCTGCGCGCATCCGGCAATCGATCCCGTGGTGCGCACGCCCCTCATGCTGCAGACGGTGCTCGGTTTCGACGCCGAGCAGATCGCGCGCGCGTTCGCGATTCCGCCGGCGACCATGGCGCAGCGACTCGTGCGCGCCAAGCGCCGCATTCGCGACGCACGGATTCCGTTTGTCGTGCCGGAGCGCGACAGCCTGCAGGAGCGGATCGCGCCGGTGCTCGAAGCGATCTACGGCGCGTACGCCATTGACTTTCCTCTCGTGGCGGGACCAGAGCTGCGTGATTCGCTCGCCACTGAGTCGCACGTTCTCGCCATGACGGTCGCGGAGTTGCTGCCCGACGAGCCCGAGGCGCTGGGCCTCGCCGCGCTCATCTCGCTCTCGCTTGCTCGCCGCGACGCGCGCGGGACTGCACACATCTTCGTGCCGCTCGATGAACAGGATCCCACGCTCTGGGACGCGACGCTGATCGGGCTCGGTGAACGATACCTCCGCGCGGCGCGCGCGCTGGGACGCACCGGGCGTTTTCAAATCGAGGCGGCGATCCAGTCCGCCCACTGCGCGCGCGCGACGTCGGGCGTCACTGACTGGCGTGCGCTCCTCACGCTGCACGCCGCGCTCATTGCGATCGCGCCGACGCTCGGCGCTCGCGTGGCCCATGCGGCGGCGGTGGGACGCGTCCACGGTGCGGAGGCCGGGCTCGCGGCGCTCGATGCGATCGCGGACAAGGCCACGCAGCGCTTCCAGCCGGCGTGGGCGGCGCGCGCTCATCTGCTGGCCCAGGCGGGGCGCACGAAGGACGCGAGGCAGGCGTACGAGCGCGCCATCTCGCTGACGACGGACGTGGGAGCGCGGCGCTATCTGGAGCTGCGGCGCGCGGACGATGCCCGCGGATAGGGTCGATGCGCGGCAGGCCGGGCGTTCCGTAGCCTGATTCGCACGGGCGTTACTCTCCGGCGAGATGCCTTCCCAATCGTACCGAGAGCGCCACGATGGTCAGCATGGGATTCGCGAATCCGGCGGTGGGAAAGAGCGAGGCTCCGGCGGCGTACAGGTTTTCGGTGCCGTGCACCCGTCCGTGGCGGTCGGTCACGCCGCATGCCGGGTGATCGTGCATGCGCGTGGTGCCGGCGTGGTGGTGCGCGTTGGGGTCGGGGCGCGCGTTCTTGTTCACGGTGACCTGCCCGACGGCCTCGAGTTCGTGGGCCACGAGGCGGCGTAGCTGCTCCAGTGCAGCCTGATCCTCTGCGCGCCAGCGCCAGTGGAGCAGCGGCAACGGTACGCCGAACGGGTCCCGCCGGCCGCTGAGCGTGATCCGATTATCGGGGTGGGGCGGCTGCTCGACGTTGAGCAGCACGCTGAATCCATCGAACAACGCCGCGGCGCCGTGGATCCGTGACCACCCGTATCCGGCGCCCGGCAGTCGGCGCGCCACAGCGAACGGCAGCAGCGCGCGCATGCTCTCGAGCGCACGGCGCGATTGCGGCAGGAGCGTGGCTGACGCGTTGAGCAGTGCGCCGGACGAGAGCGCATCATGGCTCAGCGCGAGCCGGCCGATGATCCACGTGCCGCCCTGCGCCTGATGCAGGTCGTAGAACCGCGCGTGCGCATTCGCGTAAGCGCCGCGCGGCCGGAGCGTGAGTGCACGATCGCGCGGATGCTCCATGAAGCACCGGCCCACCCAACCCGATCGGTTTCCGCTCCAGCCGGATCCGTCATCGGACACGAGCAGCAGCCGAGCGTTCTCGACCGCGCCGGCCGCCAGCACCACGCGCGCGGCGCGGACAGTCCATCGTGCGCCGCCCGGGGTTGCCACCGACACGTGCGTCACGCGGCGACGCTGCGCGTGGCCGTGGAGCTGCACCGCCGTTGCGTAGGTACACAGGCGCACGTTCGCGGCGCGATCGATCGCCGAGCGGAGCGGAGCGAGCAGCGCCCGGCGGATACCGAGCTGATAGACGCGCGAGACGAGCGGGGAAGCGAGTTCGCTCCACGGTTCCCGTTCCGTGCTGCGCCACGCAGCGGCGTCGTAGGTGAAAGGCCCGAGCCCGCAGATGACCTGCGCCTGTGCATAGTCGTCGCGCAGTTCGTCGAGACCGAATGGCCAGCCGCTCAACGCTCGTCCACTCCGATCCTCAAAGTCAGCGGCATCGAGCGGGGCGTACTTGGCCGCTGGCTCGCGCCCCGCCAACGTATTCCACAGATGCGTCGTGCCGCCGACCTGCCGGTGGCGTGTTACGCGGAGGCCGGCATATTCATCTCCCTCGTGATCGCCATCGTTGAGGGCCAGCATGTTTGGCTCCGCTCCATCGCCGCCACTTTCCAGCATGACCACGTCAGTGCGCTCGCGCGACAGCTCCGCCCCGAGCACCAGGCCCGCAGGCCCGGCGCCGACGATGCACACATCGGTGTCCAGCGTGGCGCCGTCGTCAAGTGTCCGGGCGTCGAGCAGCATGCGCAGTCGTCTCCAGTGAATCGCGCGTGAGCGGGGCCGATCCGGCCGTTACAATTATCATCCCGACCTGCGGCCGGCGCGACCGTGCGTGCTCGATCCAGGCCGCGATTGCCAGCGCGCTCGGTCAGGAGGGCGTGCGTGCGACGGTGATCGTCGTGTTGAACGGGCGGACCCGGGATGCCGAGGTGGAGCGCACACTGCGTGGCGAGCGCCGCATCGTGCTGCTCGACCGCGAGGTGGCGAGCCTGGCTGGCGCGCTCGCCGCCGGACGGGAGACGGTACGCACACCCTGGTTCTCGGCGCTCGACGACGACGATCTCTTTCTGCCCGGCGCACTGCGCCTGCGCGTGGACGCGCTGCAGCGGCAGCCCGAGTGCGCCGCCGTCGTCACCAACGGCTACCAGCGCGATACGTCGGGCGACGTCATCCACATGATGTCCGGCCACCAGGTGCACGCCGACCCGGTGCGCGCCATGCTCGTGCGCAACTGGCTGTTGCCCGGCTCGTGGCTCTGCCGCGCCGATCGTGTCGGCGTCGAGGTCTTCAGCGAGATGCCGGATTATCTCGAGTGCACCTATCTGGCGTTGCGCCTGGCGACCGAGCACCGCATCGTCTGGCTCGATACGCCCACCGTCGTCTATTGCGTGGGCAGCCCCGGCGCCGCGTCGCGCTCGCGCGCGTTCGTGACGGGGCAGGTGCGGGGCCTGCGCCGCATCCTGGAGCTGAACCTGCCAGGCGACGTGCGGCGCGTACTGCGCGCGCGCGTGGCCGCTGCGTATCACACGGCGGCGGACCGTGACCGCATCGCGGGCAACATGCGCGACGCGTGGCGCTGGCACGCACGATCGCTGCTGCAGCCATCCGGGTGGCGCTACGCACCGTTCACGCGACACCTGTTGCGCGATTCCCTGCGGCACCACACGTGAGCCGCGCACCCACCAGACTCCTGGTCATTGGCATCGACGCGGCGAGCCCCGAGCTGCTCGATGCGTGGACTGCCGACGGCACGCTGCCGAATCTGGCCAGGCTCGCGGCGCGCGGCCTCACCGGCCGGACGCGAGGAATCGAGGGCTTCTTCGTAGGGTCCACCTGGCCATCGCTCTACACGGGCACCAGCCCTGCGCGGCATGGGCTGCACTACCAGATCCAGCTCGTGCCCGGCAGCTATCGCCTCGAAGACCGGACACGGGGAACGTTCGTGGAAGGCGACCCGTTCTGGCGCGTGCTGAGTCGCGCCGGCCGACGCGTGGCCGTGCTGGATGTGCCGCTCAGCAGATTGGAGCCGGACCTCAACGGTGTGCAGGTGGTAGAGTGGGGCGCGCACGACGCCTTCTTCGGCTTCGCCACCACGCCTCCAGATCTCGGCCGGCAGATCGAGGCGCAGGCCGGCCGTCACCCGGCCGGAACATCGTGCGATGCGAACGGGCGCGGCGCCGGCGAATATCGCGAATTCACGGCGGCTCTGGTGGAGGGCACACGTCGCAGAGCGGCCTGGAGCCTCGACCTGCTCTCGCGCGGCGGGTGGGACCTGTTCATGCAGGTGTTCACGGAGTCGCATTGCGTGGGCCACCAGTGCTGGCATCTTCACGACCCTGCACACCCGGCGCACGATCCCTCAGTTGCCGCACTCACCGGCGATCCGCTGCGTACCGTATACGAGGCAATTGATCGGGCCGTTGGCGAACTGGTGGCCGCCGCCGGCGATGCCACGTGCGTCGTGTTCTCGGCCCACGGCATGGCGCACCGCTTCGGAGCGCACTTCCTGCTGCGCGATCTGCTCTGCGCACTCGGCGCCGCTACACCGTATCCCGTACCGCTGCGCGAGCGGCTGCGCAATCGGATCAGCGAGCGCGGATCGGCTGCGTGGCGAATGCTGCCGCCACAGGTGCGCGCCGTGCTGTCGCCGCTGCGGCAGCGCGTGGCGCCCGCGGAATCCGCCGGCGCGTTTGCGGGCCGCATCAGCGTCGATCCCGAGCGGAGCCGCTGCTTCCCGCTCGCGAATGGCCTGGCGGTGAGCGGCATCCGGCTGAATCTCCAGGGGCGCGAGCCGCACGGCCTCCTTGCGCCGGGACCGGCGAGCGCGGAGTTCGAGGCGTGGCTCGAGCGCGAACTGCTCGCGATCGTGGACGAGGTGAGCGGCGCGCCGCTGGTGCGTCGCGTGCTGCGGACGCGCGACGTGTATCCGGGCGACCAGTTCGGCGCACTGCCCGATCTTCTCATCGAATGGAGCGAGCAGGCGGCGATTGGGAGCACGGCACTGGGAAACGGATCGCGCGCCCACGTGGTCGCGTGCTCACCCGCTGTTGGCCGCATCGAAGGAGTGAACGACTACGGGCGGAGCGGCGAGCATCGGCCCGGCGGCTGGTTCGTCGCGGCGGGAGCGGGAGTGCGGCCGGGACGTCTGAGCCGGCCGCCATCGCTCCTGGATCTGGCGCCCACGTTCACGCGGGTGCTTGGCGTGGAACTGCCCGGCGTGGATGGTGCGCCGATCGAGGAGATTGCCGGATAACGCTGCCATGGGCGGCGCCACGCGGGAAGGCATTCCAGGATGTTGTCTGGTATTTACTGGCAAACGGCTATAGATTTTTACGGCAAAACGGCCATCTCCATTTACGTCAAAACGGCGCCTTGTTTTTACGGAGAAACGATCACCATCAACTTGGCACGTATGCCTCGCAAGTCAGCCCGAAATAGCTCCTCGCCGCATCAAAGCGCCGGAAGATCCTCGCCGCCGCTTGAGCGTGCTCGAGCGTGGTGGGGAGAGCACGCGCGCGCATCCCGGTACGTGATTTCTCCGACGGAGTCACCATCCCCCGCCATCACGAAAGTCCTTCGAAAAAATGGCCTCGTGATGGAGGTTGGGGGACGCCGAGCATGGATTCTCGTTCCGCAGGCGCCGACTGACCGCCGCGCAGTCTTCCTCGCCAATTACTGGCCGGTTGTAATGCTCATCCTGGAGAGATACGCCCCCGCTGCCGTAAGCGGGGTCGACGCCGTGAGGCTACACCTCGGTGACTTCTCGCCACCCCCCGTATTACCGACATACCACGCAGCAAATCAGAGCGAATACACGCTCCAGCTTGAGCCCGGATTCTCGCTTCGCCTGCGTCCTCGAACCGTGCCCGGTAATCGACTGGAGCATATCGAGGGACCCCGAGGAGGAGCTCGCATCCCGGTGTTGGCAGCGCCAGACCTCCTCGCGACCCTCGATGAACCAGAGATCCTGGCCGGAGTGGAACCGGTATCCGCCTGGCTACGCCATCTTGTTATTCGAGCTCCCGATCTGAAACGCGCGGTGCAAGACTGGCCGAGGCCGCAAGTGCTCCAGCGCCTCGCCGACATGGCCACTGTCCTTGGCAATACCTCCCTGGCTGATCAACTCGACGGGGCAGCGCGCAATGTCTCCGAGCGAGTCGCAACTCCGGCGCGGACAGGTGTTGGCACGAGGATTCAGATTCCCGCTGCCCTTTTGGAGCAGCCACGCGGGACCGGCTCGCCATGGCTCGATGAACAGGTCATGCGCCTCTCTCGTCAGCGCACCGAAATAGCCGAACTGCTCGGTGACGAGGTTTCCACGCCGCCCGCTTTCTCAATCGCGCAGCTCACTGCGAATGCTTCTGAAGCCAAGGCGTACGACGCGTATCACAGCACGACGATGGAAGGGTATCGAATCTCTCCCGAGGCTGTCGAGGCAATCGTCCGTGGGGAACATCTCGCGGATGGTCCGCAAGATGCCGAAAGCCTGAGGTCAGCCATGGCCGTTCAGGGCTACTCGATCGCATTCGATCGCGTCCTTGAGCTTGCCCGGAAGCGTGCGCCAATCACGGGACCCCTGATTCTTGATCTTTACGAGGACCTGTTCCGTCCCTCCGTAGATGCCGGCATCGTATCACCTGGCCAACTTCGCGGATGGCGTACCAGTCCCGTTGGCCTCGATGGCTGGCGTCACGTACCTCCCAATCCACGCAAGATTCGAGATCTCATTGACGGCCTTGAGCGCTTTCTCGCTCGCGACGATCTGGAGACGATCGCTCGAGCTCTGCTTGCGCATCTGGAGTTCGTGACGATCCACCCCTTTCTCGACGGCAACGGTCGTCTGGGTCGGCTTCTCATGAACCTCGCCCTGCTTAGCGGTGGGTACCCTTGGGTAACGATCCGCGCGGACGAACGCACGCCGTTCTTTCGGGCAATCGAAACGGCGCAGGTGGCTGACGACACCGGGCCGTTCATTCGCTATCTCTGGCACCAGATCCGAGAGGCAGCATCGGATCTCGAGAAGCACGCGGCACGCGCCGCAAGGCGTCGCCGGCGTTAGCGCACATCGCCTCAGCCGCGTCTGTCACTTCCCCCGCTTCACCGCCCAGTCAATCGCTTTTCCATCCTTCGCACGGTCATGGTAATGAATCGCGACCGGCGTCTGTCCCGATGTCACCGCAAACTCGATCCAGCCGCGTGCGCACTGTCCGGACTGGAGAGGCGTCTTCTCGAAGTTCGGTTTCCTGGCTCCTCCAAAACCGCCTATGGCGCTTCCATCGGAGAAGTGCAACTGGAAGAACGAGGGGAAGGCGAAGGTGTACGGTGGGGTGTTCTGGCCGGCGCACACTTCAACGTCTGCAGTGACGTCGCTCGTGGGAGTCGGCCATGAGATGGTGTACACGGTGACCGTCCGACCTGTCTCCGTGGTGTGCTTGTCCGGAAGCTGCTGCGCGCTCGCGAGCTGTGCCGACAGCAGGAGTGCCAGCGCCAGCATGAGTGCGAAAGCGCGCATGTTGCATTCGGGGTTTGGGTCCCAGGTGCCGCACCGATCGATGGACAAGCTTAGCGCCGCGCTCGTCACGACGCGAGACTGGACGGCGCGCGGCAGAGCCAGGAGATTCCGTACACGATGACGTCACCGTGGGCGCGCCTGCGCGCACTGCGCGGTGACATGCCGCGAACTGCAACCGCATACTTCTCATGACCTTTTCGATTCGCCTTCTGCTGACCACCGCCGCGTTCCTGTTCGCCGCATGCATCCCTGCGCGCGACGCGCACGCCCAGTCCACGCCCAGGGGCTGGCACACGCTCACCAACGTCACGGGCCAGTGTCAGCTCGCCGTGCCGCCGGACTGGATTACGCAGACGGGTGGCCCCCCTGGTGCCGTGAAATCGGGCACGAGGTACTCCGTCCGGTTCAAGCTCACTGCTCCCAGAGCCACGTTCGCCGAGCTGCGCAGCATCACGGCGCGCACCTGGAAGATCCGGCCCGCATTCACGGTCGTCGCCGACAGCGCCACGCGCGCCATCTACCGCTACAAGCCCGCGGACTGGTATGAGTGGACCGTGATTGTCGCCGGCACGCCGGCGTGCGCAGCGACACTCCAATCGCCCGTCGCCAACGATTCGCTCGCCATGCAGATCGCCGCGACGCTCTCGCCACGGAAGTCCCTCTCGCCACGATAGCGGAACGCGTTCTGCAGGATCGCAGCAGGCACTGTAACCCGCTGCAACGAGGTGACGCATGACACTTCCCACGCGAGCGCTGGGTCGCTCGGGTTTCGACATCACCACAGTCGGATTCGGCTCCTGGGCCGTTGGCGGAGGCGACTGGGCGTTCGGCTGGGGGCCGCAGGATGACGCCGCCTCCATCCGCGCAATGCGCCACGCGCTCGACCTCGGCGTCAACTGGATCGATACGGCCGCGGTGTACGGACTGGGACATTCCGAGGAAGTCGTGGGCCGGCTGCTGCGCGAGCTGCCTGCGGGCCAGCGGCCGCTCGTCTTCACCAAGTGCGGGCTCGTGTGGAATCCGCGCGATCCCATGGAACCGGCGCGCCGCGTGCTGGCGCCGGCGTCCATTCGCGCGGAGTGCGAGGCGTCGCTTCGGCGGCTGGGTGTGGAGCGCATCGATCTCTATCAGTTCCACCGTCCCGACGAGAGTGGTGTGCCGGTGGAGGATTCCTGGGGCGAGATGGCGCGACTCGTCAGTGAAGGGAAGGTGCGCGCGGCCGGTGTGTCGAACTTCACCGTCGAGCTGCTCGAGCGCTGCGAGGCGATCCGCCACGTGGACTCGCTGCAGCCGCCGTTCTCGGCAGTCCGGCGTGACGCCGCTGCTGAGCTGCTCCCGTGGTGCGCGACACACGACAGCGGCGTGATCTGCTACAGCCCGATGCAGGCGGGACTGCTCACCGAGAGCTTCACGGCCGCACGCGTCGCGTCTCTTGCGGCCGACGACTGGCGGCGTGGCGCCGAACAGTTCCAGGAGCCCAACCTGTCACGGAA
>JBOHTE010000716.1:0-1052 GCA_050733555.1 Gemmatimonadaceae bacterium
GGCGCGGACCTACCCCTCGACGATGATGAGGTACTTGCTCGTCCCCCAGAACTTGAGCGGGTCGGCGATGTGCAGCTCGCCATTCGGCTTGCCGTCGGGGCTCGTGCCTTCCTGCACCAGCGAGGCATCCTGTCGCGACACGATCGTGAACTTCTTGTCGGGACTTGGCAGCATGATCGTCGAGGTGGTGAGCTTGTCCATGGGCGTGAAGAGCGAGGCGTCGAGCGCACGCGCCGGGACGAGCGCCTTGTGTCCGAAGAAGAGGAACTTCGAACCCTCCTCCACGACGATTCCCTTCTTCTTGAGATCGTCCTTGGTGCCGATCACGTAATACACCGTATTCAGTTCCGTGCGAAGCGATGTCGCCGTGTCCGTCACCGCCTGCTTCGCCGACGCGAGCGTGGAGTTGGCGGTCGTGAGACTGTCAATGCGTCCCGTGAGCTCGGCGATCTGCTGTTTCTGGCGATCGGCCATCGCCTGCAACGACGCGATGGTTTCCTCGTACTGGCTGATCTTTCCCTGCAGCGCCTTGTTGGAATTGCCGAGCGAGGCGACGCGTTTGCGATTGCTGTTCAGCAGCGCGGTCACTTCCTGCACCTTGCCCAGCAGACTGGCGCGGTAGGCGGCCTTGGGGTCGGAACCCGACTCCGACTTCACATCGAGCGGCACGTGCGACTTGAGGCCCTTGACCGTGGAGAGCTCCTGGTCGATGTCGCCAATGAGCTTGGTGGTTTCCTGGAATCCTTGCATGACCGAGTCCTGCGCGGCGGCGGCGCTGTGTGCGTCGGCGAGCTGGGTATTCAGGCTGGTCACCGAGTCGAGCGCCGTTGCGTGGCCGGCAGTTCCGAAGCCGCCCTTTTCGCACGCGACGACCGCGAGCAGAGCGATCAGCGTGCACACGCGTCTCATCATGGATTCGTCCCTCTCTCAGATGTGTCTGTAGAAGTTGTGCGGTGGGTGGAAGCCACCGCCGGTGCAACAAACGCGCTCCGGTCCGAAGCGCGAGATCAGTGCAGTGACCCGGGCGGGGGTCGAACCCGCGACCTACGGAT
>JBOHTE010000717.1:0-1685 GCA_050733555.1 Gemmatimonadaceae bacterium
TGAACTCGCTCCAGCGCTCCCTCAATACGTCGATGCTATGCACTGTAGCGTAGCCATTCCAGGGTGGATGACGAGATGGTGCTCGCCGGGGGGCTCGGAGTTCCGGCGAGCGAAAAGCCCACGCAACCGCGAGGCCGCTGCGAGTGCATCCTCAGGCCACTGCTCTCTTCACGAGCGAGCCGATCCTCGCCTCGACCTGGACACGGTGGACATCTCCCCGAGGTGGTTGGCGCCATGAATCAGACCGTCACGGCTCGCAGTCCCGCGAGCCGTGACGATTCCAGGTCGTCCCGATAGAACAGATTGTACGTGTCGAACGGGATGAGGCGCCGCGCATCGGGATGGACGATGTGGACGCACGTCTTCTTCACCGAGCGCACATCGAAGGCGTACGCGTCGATGAACTGCATGATGAGGACGCGAAAGAGGTTCGCGTAGCCGAGCTGCGACGGCGCCTGGATGGCCGGCAGGCAGCAGAGGAGGTCACGCAGCGTCGCGGCGCCGGACTGGGGCGAATGATTGGTCGCGAACAGCTTGAAGATGCCCTCGCGGACGGCATCATCCTGCTCGTACACGATCGTGTTCCGGCCGCCGGAGATGAGGACCTGGGGATCGATCAATCCCGTGAGCGGCAACATCTGGCCACCGGCCTTGAGCGCGTACGCCATCGCCAGGGAATCCGGGTGACACGGCACCGGAATCACGTCCTCGGCGCGGAACACGGTGGTCTGCTCGAGGATGCGGCGCCGAACTTCCGTGAGCGTGAGCCGATCTGTCGCGGGGTTGAAGTGATCGAGTCCTCCGGCGGCCTGCACGGGTTGCAGGGTCACGCCGCGCACGCAGGGCTGCTGGAGCGCGAAGTCAATGATCGGGCCGATTTCGTGATCGTTGACGCCCTTCTTCACCGTCACGACCAGCGTAGTGGAGACGCCGAGCCGGTTGAGCCGTTCGAGCGCCTGCTCGCGAATACGCCGCAGATCAGCGTCGCGAAGATCCATCAGTGCGCCGCGCTCGAACGAGTCGAACTGCAGATAGATCTCGAAGTCCGGCATGTAACTCGCGAGCCGTTCGGCGAACGCCTCGCTGCGCGCGATCTCGATCCCGTTGGTGTTCACCATGAGGTGTCGGATCGGACGCGCCTTGGCGAGATCCAGCACGGCGAAGAACTCGGGATGGATCGTCGGCTCGCCGCCGGAAATCTGCACGACGTCGGGAGACCCTTCGTTCCGCACCACGGCGTCGAGCATCCGTTCGATGTGCTCGAGGCTGCGGTAGTGTTGGCGGTCCGGTCCGCTCGCCGCGTAGCAGATCGGGCATCGGAGATTGCACGCGTCGCAGATCTCGACGAGCGAGAGGCACGAGTGCTGTTCGTGATCCGTGCACAGACCGCAATCATACGGGCAGCCGTGCTGCACCGGGGTGTTGTAGTGTACCGGCGTCTCGGGCGGTTTGATGAAGACCTCGCGGCAACGCCGGTAATAGTCCACGTCGTCGGCGATGAGCACGCGTTCGGCGCCGTGCTCCGGACAGCGCTTGGGCATGAACACCGCGCCGTCCTGGAATACGATCTTCGCATCGACCCGGCGGTAGCACGTCGCGCAGATGGATATGGCGACGTCATAGAAGAGATATGGCCTGACGCCCATCACGGTCCTCGCCAGGTGCCGCGCACGATCGAGATCACC
>JBOHTE010000718.1:0-7508 GCA_050733555.1 Gemmatimonadaceae bacterium
GCGCTCGATGGTTTCCATGACCATCAGAAACGACGCGCGGCGCTCATCGGCCGGAAGGTGCCGGTAGGCATGGGCGACATCCAGCACGCCCTGGAACGTCATGCCGGCCGCGCAATCGACAATGGTCTGTGCGCCGCGAAATTCCGAGGAGAGAATCGTATCCATCTGGGGGAAGGACGCACGATCAGGGGAAATGCAACGGGACGCCCGGCACCCTTCAGCGCGCGTGCCTGTACATCAGCTCCAGCAGCTCTTCGTACATGGCTTCTGCCGCGTCGTCGCTGGAGCGGATGGCGGTGGCGGCGCAGTGCCGCAGGTGGTTCCGCATCAACTCGCGTCCCACAGCGCGAAGCGCTTCATGCACCGAGGCAATCTGCATCATGATGTCCGCACAGTAGCGGTCGTCCTCCACCATGCGCTGCAGGCCCCGGACCTGTCCCTCGATGCGGCGCAGGCGCGTCAGGTTCCGTGCCTTGGCGTCGGGGTCCACGGCGACGGCCCTACGACCGTGGCCACCGCTGTCCGCTCCGCACCCGCAGGGGGTGAGCGGAGACTCCGGGGTCTCCCTGGATGTCCTGTGTCTGCTCGTGGATCTGGTCGTGGATCTGGTCATGGCGGCTCGGGTTGCGCTCACACGGCCCGAAACCGGCGGAGTCGCAGGCTGTTGGAGACGACGCTCACGGAGCTCATCGCCATCGCCGCGCTGGCCAGAATCGGACTGAGAAGGAGTCCCGTCACGGGAAAGAGCGCTCCGGCGGCGATGGGAATGCCGAGCACGTTGTAGATGAACGCCCAGAACAGGTTCTGCTTCATGATGCGCATGGTGCCGCGCGACAGCGCGATCGCGCTCGACACGCCGCCGAGATCGGGACGCATGAGCGTCACGTCGCTCGCCTCGATGGCGACGTCCGTGCCGCTGCCAATGGCGATGCCGACATCCGCGCGCGCGAGCGCCGGCGCGTCGTTGATGCCGTCGCCGACCATGGCCACGCGGCGTCCGCCACGCTGCAGCCGTTCGATCTCCGCGACCTTGCCATCCGGCGGCACCTCGGCGATCACGGTATCAATGCCGGCTTGCCTGGCAATGGCCTCCGCCGTTCGGCGCGTATCGCCGGTGAGCATGATCACGTCGAGGCCGAGGCGGCGGAGTGCCTGGATGGCCCGGACAGACGTCGGCCTGATGGGGTCCGCCACGGCGACCAGTCCCGCGAGCGCGCCGTCCACGGCGACGTACATGGGCGTCTTCCCGTCGGTTGCCAGGCGCGCGGCGGCATCCTGCAGATCAGCCGTGCCAATGCCGTGTTCGGCCATGAGCGTCTCGTTGCCGACGACCACCGCATGACCGTCCACCGTGCCCAGCGCGCCGTGCCCCACGACCGCCGCGAAAGCGGCCGGATGCGAGAGCGGGAGCGACCGCTCCTGCGCGTGCCGCACGATGGCACCCGCCAGCGCATGCTCCGACGACTGCTCGAGCGAGGCCGCGAGGCGCAGCATGGCATCGTCCGCGAGTGCGCCACGCACCGGGACGACGTCCGTGACGGCGGGATGCCCCTCGGTGACCGTTCCTGTCTTGTCCAGTACGACGGTGTGCAGCGTCCCCGCGCGCTGCAGCGCCTCGCCGCCCTTGATGAGAATGCCCAGTTCCGCGCCGCGTCCGGTGGCGACCATGACCGCGGTGGGCACGGCGAGGCCCATGGCGCACGGACAGGCGATGATGAGCACGGCGACGGCGGCCGCGAAGCCGCGCACCACCGGCGCAGTGGGCGACGCGATGAACCAGATCACGAAGGTTGCCACCGCAATGGATAGCACGACGGGCACGAACACGGCACTGATGCGATCAGCCAGATTCTGGATCGGAGCGCGCGAGCCCTGTGCGTCGCGCATGAGTTGCAGAATGCGCGCGAGCACACTGTCCGCTCCAAGCGTCGTGGCGACGTACCGGATGCTGCCCGTGGTGTTGATGGTACCGCCGATCACGCGATCGCCTGCGGCGCGACGCACTGGAAGCGACTCGCCGGTGAGCATGGATTCGTCCACCGCGCTCTCGCCGGACACGACGTCGCCGTCCACGGCGAGACGCTCACCGGGGCGAATGACGATGAGGTCGCCCGCCCGCACGGCTTCCACCGGGAGCTCTACCTCGACGCCGTCGCGCAGCACGCGCGCCGTGGGGGGCTGCAGCCGCCCGAGCGCGCGCAATGCGGCCGCCGTCTGCCGCTTCGCGCGCGCCTCGAGTGCGTTGCCTACGAGAATGAGCGCGATGATGAAGATCACGGCTTCGTAATAGACGTCGGGCGCCACGCCGCGCGCGATGAAGAATTCCGGCCACACCGTCGCGACCACCGAAAAGACGAACGCCGCTCCCGTGCCTACCGCAATGAGCGTGTTCATGTTGGCGCTGTGATGCCGGAAGGCGGCCCACGCGCCGGCGTAGAAGTGGCGCCCCGCCCAGAGCATCACCGCGAGCGTGATGGCGAGGAGCACGTACGCGGTGGCGCGCGCCGGCAGCGCGTACAGCCAGGGCAGGGCACGCGACAGCGCCGGGTCCAGTGCGCGCATGGCCCAGCCGAGCAGGGGATCGGCCGACGCACCGAAGCCCAGTCGCGCGTTGGCGGACATGAGCGGCATGGACAGCAGCATCGCGACGGCCGCCGCAACGAGACTGACCACCGCACGCAGGCGAAGCCGGCGGAATTCCTCGGCGCGCGCGCGGTCCTGCTCCTCCTGCTCCTCCACCACGGTGCGCCCGGGGTGCGGGAGCTCCGCGCCATAGCCAGTGGACCGGATGCGTTCGACGAGCGCACCCGGCGATGCCACCGCCGGATCGTACGTCACGGTGGCGTTGTTCATCATGAGATTCACGTTCGCGTCCACGACGCCCGGAGCGCGCGCCAGCTCGCGCTGCACGCGTCCCTGGCACGCGGCGCAGGTCATTCCGCTCACTGGAATCACCACGCTGTCGCGGGCGGGTGCGGCGCTGTGTGCGCCAGCTGGTGTGTCTGATGTCCGCGGTGCGGTACTGGTCACGATGCGTTCCTAGCCGACGATGACGCGGCCGCGCAGCATGCTCATGCCGCAGGTAAACTCATAGGTACCCGGCGCCTCCGGCCGAATGTCCACCGGCGTGCGCTGGTGCGCGGGCAGAAACGTCCTGATGCCGAAGTCGGGGAAGACGACTTCTTCCGAACAACTCGCATCTTCCTGCCGGTCGAATATCAGGCGCAGCGGATGGCCGGCCCGGGCCTGTATGGTGTTCGGAGTGTATCCACCACGGACGGCGATGATGATTTCCGCGGTGTCAGCGGCGCCCTGATCGGTCGTGGCCGCCGGGCTCCGGGCGAGAAAGAAGTACCAGTTGATCCAGACGATGACCGCCAGGCCGATCGCGAGGACAATCCACTGCTCGAGACCCATGACCCGCTCCCGCTGATGAGGTCCGCAGGGAAGGTAGCATACCCCCCCACCCTATGTCAACGTCGAACGGACGTGGCGCGTCACCATCGTGGCGCGCCACTCTGGCTGGGTCACCACCCCGGCGCGATCTGGAATCCGAAGCGGCCACCGCTGCCGGGGCGCTGGAACGGATACGCCCAGTACACCTCCGCGACCAGGTATCCGAACAGGTTGACACGGGTTGAAACCCCGGCGCTGAACACGGGCACACGCGCATTCGTGTTGCGCGCAAACGTGAGGGACGCCGAGCTGTCCGAGGTCCACGCGACGCCCGCATCGAGGAATGGCGCGACTTCCGTGAGGAGATACGGAAAGTTGATCAGCCCGAACTGTCGCGTCCCCAGCAGTGGAATGCGCCACTCGAGATTCACGACCGCCAGACGACTGCCGATCAATCGGTCGATCACGGGACACGAAGCCGTGATCGTCTGTGAAGCCTGCGGACAATCGGACGGCCCGAACGATCCGGCCTCGTAGCCGCGAATCAGCGACTGATCGCCGAGGAACAGCGGATACAGATTCGGGTTCTCCGCATCCTTCCCGTAGCGCCCGATGTGAATGCCACGAATGGCGAAGGTGAAGGGGCGTGCGAAGAAGTAGCGCCGGTAATCCACCAGAACGCTTTCGAAGTTCAGATCCCCGAACGTGGGATCCACCTCGAAGCGCGATCGCCCGCCCGCCACGGGCGACGTGAAGCCGAAGTACGAATAATCGGTCACGAACGCCGCGCTCGTCTGGAACAGGTTCAGGCCAGGTGGCGACTGCAGATTCTGGCGATCCTCGCCGAAGGCGTTGCCGTCAGGCGTGAGGAAAAACCGGTCCAGCTCGGTGCCGAAGGAAATGCGCGAGTATCCCGCGCCGAGTTCGAGCCGCTTCGTCATGCTGAACGGATACTGCGTGCCGAGCGATGCCGTTTCGAAATAGGTGCGATTGATCTGCTGCTCGTAGATCAACGTCGGGAATCCGGCCACGGTCGTGTCCTGACAGCACGCGGCAAAGCCCGTGATGTACGGGACGTGCGAGAGTCCCGCACTCCAGTTCCACCGGTGCGCCAGATTCTGATAGACGACCTGTCCGGAGATGTTCCGGACATCGCCGCCGCCGCCGATCTCCACGCCCACGATGTTGTTGCCGAGCATGTCACCGAAGTACGCAGCCAGTCCGCCACCCGCCACCGTACCAACCGGGCCGTTCGACACGCCCACGCCAGCCGATCCGCCCACGTACTCGAGCGAGAGCGAGGGTTTGTACGCTGACGTCTCGTACGTCTGCGGTGCCTCGAGGCCGGTGAGCGGGTCGTGAATCTTCTCGGTGATCGGACCGCCATTCGGGACGTTGGATGGCGGCAGCACGCCGGCGATGCCCACCGTGTCCACACCCAGCGCCATGATCGGTTGCGTGGGCAACGGGCCCGGTTCGAAGCGACGCAACTCGTTGCCGCCCCGGTTGAACACGGAAAACATGATGCGGCCAGTCTGGCTCGCGACCGACAGGGCCGGTGAGAGCGCGGTGATGCCGCTCACGCCAGTGGCAATGTGCGTGATCTGCTCGATGTCGTTCGTGCCGAGCGTGGCACGATAGATGTCGTCGAAGCCGCCACGATCCGACACGAAATACAGTTGCCGCCCATCGGGCGAGAACTGCGGGTTCATGCTCTTCGCGTTCGGGAAGAGGGGGACCATCTGCGTGGCCCCGCTCGCCAGATCATACAGGCCGATCTGCATGGGCCCGTAGCGCAACTGCGTGAAATCCGTCTCGGGCCCGCTGTCGGTCGCGAACGCCAGAGTCTTGCCGTCCGGCGACCACGCCGGCTGCAGGTCGGCGTACTTGTCGTTGGTGAGCTGCTTCGTCTCCTTCGTGCGCAGATTGTAGAGATAGAGGTCGCTGATGCCGCCGTGCATGCCGGATATCGCCAGCATGTCGTTCGGTCCCCAGGCTACATCGTTGATCGCCGACGCGCCCTTGACCTTGATCTGCTGTTTGATGTCTCCGGACTGGAGGTCGTAGATCGCGATCTCATTGTCGCCATTCGTGAAAATCACGAACGCGAACTGCTTGCCGTCCGGGGAAAATGAGCCGGCCGAGCTGATGAAGCTGATCGCGTCGAAGTGAGGATCACGATTGGGGCTCGTGAGCTTCTTGACGATCTTGCCCGTCGTGGCATCGGCGATGAAGAGATCGATGCTGAAGAGGTTGCGCGACGTGTAGAACGCGACGTACTTGCCGTCCGGGCTGATGGCGGGCGACACATCCATCGTGCCGAGCCCCGTCCCCTGCTTGAGCACACCGTCGCCCGTGGAGTCCGGACTGGTGCGCCCGATCATCTTGGGCAGATACTCCGCGCGGATATCCCGCAGCCAGACCGCCGAGAGCGAGTCCGAGGACATGCCGAGGACGGTACGGACCGCCGGATCCCAGCCGCGCGACAGCGCCGCGCGGTACAGTGGCGCGATGACATTGTCACCCCAGCGGCCGCCGATGTACGCCCACAGCGCCTCGCCATACCGATACGGGAAGTAGCGCGGGTCCGTCGTGAGCTGTTTGATCGTGGGCAGGTCATTGCGTCGCGCGGCGTCACGCAGCCACATGGCCGTGTTGGGGTCGTCGCGACCGATCGAGAGATACTCGGCCATGCCCTCGATGAGCCAGAGCGGGAGCCGGTCGAGCGCCGCCATGCCTCCGCCGCTGATGGAGCCGGCGATGTCATACTGGAACACGTGCGTCAGTTCGTGGCCCAGCACGTGATCGTCTTCGGCGTAGACGCCGGTGAACGGCAGCACGACCCGGCTGCGCAATCCCTCGGTGACGCCGCCAGTACCCTGCGAGATGAAGCCGCCCACGACGTTGGTCTGCTGGAAGTCCGGCGCGTCGGCGTAGAGGACGATGGCGCGTTTGGTGAATTCGTCCGACAGCGTTCCGCTGTGCCGGACATACCACCGTTCCGCCATTCGGGCCGCATCGGTCGCGGCAAGCGATTCGGCCGGGTAATAGTACAGGTCGAAGTGCTTGGTATGCATCGTCCGGAACTCGAACGCCTGGTACTGTACCTTGTTCTGGCCGAAGTACTGCGCCGTCGCGGTCGCCGGCACGATGCCGAGGCCACCGGCTACGAACGCCGCCATCACCGTTCGGCTGGCACTCGCGAGGACACGCTCATTCACCACGGCTCCCACCCTCCCTTTGGTGTTCACTCTGTGCGCCGAACCGGACAGCGTGCGCACTACGCTATCGCCAGCACCCTGTGCTCGGCCAGTGCAGGCCGTGCGCATTCATCACCCGTGAACCGCACCTTCTCAATGCACCAATCGGCTGTGCCGGCGCAAGGTTCGCTGGTGAGCTACGCACTCGGCTTGAGAATCGATGGACGTACTATGTTGCGGGTTGTACCCGGCAATTCGAACTTTGCGCCACGGGCCGGTTCCGGCGCCGGGGCGGTCCGCTCCCCCACCGTGTTTTCCCCCTCAGCATGAGCTCTCGCGTCGCGTTTCTGGTTCGCTACTTCCTGTTCTGGACCGCCCTGTTCACCGCGGCGCGAATCCTGTTCCTCGTCTATGAGCGCGCGCACGCCGCTGCGCTCGGGACCGGCCTCGTGCTCGCGATCCTGCTGCACGGCCTGCGGATGGACCTGGCCACGGCGGGATACCTCACCGTGATCCCGGCACTGCTGCTGGCGACCTCTGCCGTGTTCCCGGGCCGTCTCCTCGCGACGGTGCTGGCCGGCTACACAATGCTGCTGCTGCTGCTGGTCTCGCTGCTGACGGTATCGGACCTGGGGCTGTTCGCCGCCTGGGGCATCCGTCTGGACGCTCGTCCTCTGCAATATCTGCGCACGCCGCGGGAAGCGTTCGCGTCCGCGGAGTCATCGCCGCTGCTCGTGTTGCTTGTCCTGCTCGTACTGTTCGTTGCGCTCGGCGTGTGGGGGTGGCGGAGGTTCGTTGCGCCTGTGCCCGGATCACGGGGTGAACGCGGCGGACCGATCGCCGCTGTCGCCATGCTGGTGCTCGGCGCCGCGCTCATCGTCCCCATTCGCTGGGGAGTGCAGTGGACGCCAC
>JBOHTE010000719.1:0-1218 GCA_050733555.1 Gemmatimonadaceae bacterium
GCTCTGTCGCTCGCCCGCTACGCGAGCCAGGTCGGTGCGCGCGATCTGCCCCTGGGCGAAGCGGACCTGGAGCAGCCGTTGCAATTCCGTGAGACCAGCGGTTTCGGAGCCCGCATCGGCGAGCTCCACATCTGCGGATAAGGCAACCATGGCTGCTTCGCGGGTGTTCTGAACGACGTCCCATCCAGCGGCCTGCAGTCGCAACTGCGCGGCGAGAGTGAGCGCGCGTGCGTGCGCGATACGCGCGGCGCGCTTCCCTCCGGTCTCGAATGTAAGTCCCGTCGCGAGCGCGAACGTCCAGGGAGTGGAGTGCCCTTCATCCGGGCGTGCAGCGCGTTCCACGGAAGCGGTGGCGCCCGGATACGGTCGCGCGCCCGCGGTCAGTCAGATGCCGATCGGTGAAATTGGCAGCTGCTTGCCCGCCGGACGGAAGCGGCGCGGGCTCGTAGTGCTGCGCGCCGAAGCAGGCCGCGGTGAGGAGCAGGAGCAGCGGGCCGGTGGCGCGGACGAGCCGTGGCATCCGGAGTACTGTCCTGACCTCTGATATATGGGAATGAATGCATTGCAGGACTGGGTGGCGACCACTCCAGAGCCCGGTGATTGGCGACGCGATTGTAGCCGCCAGCGATGGGAAGATCGTACGGGCGTGGAGGGAGTCAAGGAGGCGTGTGCGGCGATCGCGCCTGGTGGCTTTCTGTTCGAGGAGACCCGGCGACGCGATACGCTCGTCGCCAGACCGGCGGGCACGCAAGAACAGGTGTCGCGCGCGCGGCGTGCGCGACTCGAGGTACGGCGGTGCGATGCTATCCGAAAGGCTATCCACACTCGCGCCGTTTCCTGCCGCGTGTCGCCGCATCACGCCTCATCCCGAGAGGGCGAACCCTCTTGTGCCGGGGGTGGCGACGAACTCATAATGCCGGGGTCGCGGGTTCGAGTCCCGCTCCTGCTATTCAGAAAGTCGCTGGTCGCATTGATGACGGCCCGCAAGCCCGCCGTATCGAACGCTTCCAGCTTCTCCCGGAAGCCGCGTCCCTCACCTCGATCAACATCAGGCACGCACTCGGTGGAACCCGCTGATCCGTCGCCGTCCACAGCAGCATCCGCGTTCCGCATAGTCCTGGTTACGGAGGAGATTGCCGACGCGGTCGCTGTATTCTTCCGGCGTGCATGGGGCGGGAGCGGTTCGCCGGACGAATTCCGCCGGGCACGAGCCGCGGC
>JBOHTE010000720.1:0-2895 GCA_050733555.1 Gemmatimonadaceae bacterium
GAGCAAGCTGCTGTACGATGCCCGGTTCGCGTTGCGCGGCTTTCGGCGCACCCCCGGATTCTTCGCCACGGCGGTGATCATCCTCGGGCTTGGCATTGGCATGGCCGTCGCGATGTTCACGGTGTTCCGGATCGTCTCGCGCCACGCAACCGGCTCCCGCCCTCGCAGGACCCCATCTCCGGCTCAGCAACTTCTGCCACTCTTGCGCCTTGTTCAGGTCTTTCGTAGGATGAGTCCGTCTTCAATTCCCGCCGCACCCCGCAAGCTGAGCAGCACCACAGCAAACTGAGTGGCACCGTACGAGCGAGCCATGTCAGGTCGTACGTCGCAGCGACTCCTCGCAGTCCGAGTATCACCGTTTCATTCGGTCCTCTCCACCTTCCTTCGCGGACACTGGCGAGCCGTGCCTGGGCGTTCCGCGCGTTCCCTCCCGGGCGTCGCCGCGACGCGCCCTCCGCAGCAGGCCGTAACCGCATTCGCCTCACGTACACGTCACCACGCTCACAACCCAGACCTGGAGGTACCATGCCCTTTCGTGGGGTTTCTGGTCTTCTCGCGCTCGCGTTCGTCGGGCTCCCCGCGCTTGCACGCGCTCAGAGCACCGGCAACATCCGCGGGCGCGCCGGCGACGCCGAGTCCGGCACGCCAGTCCCGGCCGTCCAGATCAGTGTCCAGGGCACGACGCTCGGGACTCAGACCGGCGACGATGGTACGTACCTGATCCGCGATGTGCCCTCGGGACTGCACGTTCTCATCACGCGGCGCGTTGGCTACGCGCCCACACGCGATTCGGTCACCGTGCGTGCCGGGGAGACCCTCGATCACAACTTCTCGCTCCGCAACGTTGCCACCTCACTCAACGCGGTCGTGGTCACCGCGCTGGGCCAGACCGCGGTGCAGCGTTCCCTCGGAAGCGCTCAGCAGAGCGTCAATGGATCCGATATCGAGGCCGCGCAACGGCCGAACTTCGTCAACGCGCTCCAGGGCCGCGTGGCCGGCCTGAACGTCACCAGTACGTCCGGTGTGCCCGGAGCCTCGTCGTCGATCACCATCCGCGGCGTCAGCTCCATCAGTGGGAGCAACCAGCCGCTCATGATCATTGACGGCCTCCCGATGGACAACACGACACTCGCCACGGGCGTCCTTGCCTCCGACGCTCCCGGCTCGGTGACCGCGTTCGACAACCGCGGGGTGGACTTCACGAACCGCGCCGCTGATCTCAATCCCGACGACATCGCATCGATCACCGTGCTGAAAGGACCCGAGGCAGCCGCCCTGTACGGGATCGACGCCGCGAACGGCGCCATCGTCATTACCACCAAGCGCGGCAGAGTGGGCGGCGGGCTCGAATACAGCAACAGCTTCAGCATCGAGACCCCGCGCGCCAAGCCGGACATCCAGCACGTCTACGGGCCGGAGGAAGACCTGGGGAGTCAGAGCTTCCTCTACTTCGGCGCGCCCTACGCCGCGGGCACCCAGTTCTACGACAATGTGGATGGCTTCTTCAAGACAGCGCTGACCCAGAAGCACAATCTCGCGTTCAGCGGGGCAACTCCCGACGGCAAGATCAACTACCGCCTGTCCACCGGTTTCACCAAGCAGAATGGCGTGATCCCGAACACCGACTACAATCGAACCAACATCACCGCGGCGTCGCAGGGACAGGTGACCAACTGGTTGAACGTGGATCTCTCGACGATTTACTCCTACGCCAATAACGATCAGGCCTACAAGGGCGCCGGCGGCCCGCTCCTCGGCCTCCTCGTCTGGCCGTCCACCGATCAGGCGTCCAACTACCTCACGCCGGCCGGCACCCGCCGCCTCATCACGGGTCTCTCGGCGGGAGACGAGATCGACAATCCGTACTTCAGCATCAACAAGAACAAGGTCAACTCCAAGAACAGCCGCTTTCTCGCCAGTCTGGCGCTGACAGTGGCACCGTTCTCATGGGGCAACCTCAGAACCATTCTGGGCACCGACGGCTACACCAACGAAAACCTGCTCCTCCGCAGCCCCGGGAGCAGCCTGGGTTACTCGTCCAACGGCATTCTCGACCAGGCGGACGAAATCACCAGGAACCTCAATGCGCAGACGCTGCTCAACTTCAACAGTTACCGCATCACCCACCGTCTCTCGATCAGCGGCCTGCTGGGGAACGCCGTTACTGATGAGAAGACGACCGTCAACGCGCTGAACGGCCAGGACTTCATGGACCCGAACTTCGTGTCCGCGAACAACACGCGGATCAAGTTCAACCGGACGACGCTATCACGCCGGCGCCTGGTGAGTCTGTTCGGGCAGGCGGTGTTCGACTACAACGATTACCTCTACCTCACCGCACAGGGGCGCAACGACTGGACGTCGACCATCCCGGTGCAGAGGAACTCGTTCTTTTATCCGTCGGTCACCTCGAGCTTCATCTTTTCCGACGCCTTTCCCGGCATCGGCAAGTTCATGACCGGTAAGCTCCGCGCCGCGTACGCCGAGGTGGGGCGAGACGCGACGCCGTACGCCTACCGGCCCTCGCTCGAGAACAAGACGACCTCGTACAACGGCTACGGCTACGGCTTCTATGGGCCGAACTTCGCACTGAAACCGGAGTTCGCCAGCTCCTACGAGTTCGGAACGGAGTTGGGCTTCTTCCATGACCGCCTCGGCATCGACGCCACGTATTACGAGAAGGAAACGAAGGACCAGATCGTCCAGAACATCCGCGGCAGCTATGCAACGGGCTTCATTCTGTTCAATCTGAATGGCGCCACGACGCGCAACACCGGCGTGGAGATTTCGCTCAGCGGCACTCCCGTGCGGACGCGGGACTTCTCCTGGGACATTCTCGCGAATTTCGACAGAGCGCGGGGAAAGGTGCTCTCGCTCCCGCACGATCTCCCGGAG
>JBOHTE010000721.1:0-2340 GCA_050733555.1 Gemmatimonadaceae bacterium
ATGGAAGGGTAATGGTCCTGCATCAAGAGTTACGCATCCATGTATTGACGAGAATGCGAACGCGCTGGCATTCGGTGGCACAGGCCAGCGAGTTTCGATCAGCGCCTCGAGAACGTTGTGCGGCCGACCCATAATCCACCCCAGTGACGAATACGCGAGAGCCGAAGGCACCCATGCAGCCCATCGGTCCGGAATTGTTCTTCGGAATCGTTGGTCCGATCGGAACTGACCTCGATACGCTTTGCGACCTTCTGTCGGAGAGCTTGCAGATGGTCGGATATGACTGTTACCCGATCCGGCTCATCGCGTTGCTCCGCGATCTTCCGGGATGGCGGAACCTTCCATCCTCGCCAGTCACCGAGTATTACAGAAGCGCCATGGACGCGGGAAATGATTTCAGAGTCCAACTGAAAGATGGTGCCGCGCTTGTCGCGCTCGCGATTCAATTTCTGAGTAGTAATTTACGGCCGAAGCAGACGGGGGCGGAGCATACGCCGCTGGAACGACAAGCATTCGTATTTCGATCTCTCAAGCATCCAAGGGAAATCGAAATTCTCCGCCAAACCTATGGTCCGGCCTTCTTCTTGATTGGCGCGTATTCTCCGAAAGAAACACGTACCGAAAACCTCGCGCGGAAGATTGCAGGTTCCGAGGTCACCGAGCCGCTTCCTGAGCATCGACATTACGCACAGGAACTGATTGCACGAGACGAGAATGAGTCAGGTGTGGAATTCGGCCAGGCGGTAAGAGATAGCTTTCCGCAAGCCGACGTCTTTGTCGACGTAAGCCGGCCAAGGAAGGAGGTTCGGACGGCGTTGGATCGGTTCATTGAGCTGGTCTTCGGCTATCCATTTCATACTCCAACTCGCGCTGAATATGGAATGTTTCACGCTTACGCGTCAGCGCTTCGTTCGTCTGCGATGGGTCGCCAGGTGGGGGCTGCCCTGTGCAATTCCGAGGGCGATCTCATTGCACTTGGCACGAACGAAGTGCCAAAGGCGTTTGGGGCCAATATTGGGGAGATGAGGATGAGGACAGGCGCGATTTCCAGGTTGGAGTTGACTCCAATGATGAAATCAAGCGGCAGAACATTGCAGAGATCATAGCTCGTCTGAAGGTCGCGAAATGGCTCGTGCCCGACATCGCGCGGCGCGAGAGTAACCGTCTTGTGGCCGAAGCAGTCGGCATTCTCCGCGGTACGAGAGTTCTGAGCCCGATCGAATACGGCCGAGCGGTACATGCTGAAATGTCAGCGATAATGGACGCCGCCCGCCGGGGCGTTTCAGTTCGTGGGGCGACTCTTTATACCAGTACCTTTCCCTGCCACGAGTGCGCTCGACACATCATTACGGCTGGTATCGACCGTGTCTACTACATAGAGCCATATCCGAAGAGTCTGGCTCTCGATTTGCACAAGGATGCAGTATCAGTGGAGACAGACGATGGCGCGAAGGTCGCCTTCCTGCCGTTTGTCGGCGTGGCGCCTCGTCAGTACATGAACGTCTTCGGGATGAAAACGCGTAAGGACGAATCGACAGGGAAAATGGTCTCTTGGATTGCTCGTACAGCGCTTCCGGTACAAAGCGGCCCGTTCAAGTCGTACTTCGAAGCTGAAGATTGGATCGGAGCTGAGCTCCAGGAAAAGATGACTTCTTCCAACCTCGTACCCTGACGAAAGGAGAATCCATGGAATCGGAACAGGGATGGCTCAAGAAAGCGCTTGAAGAAGCCACAACTCGCGTTGGCGAATGGCCGGAATGGAAACGCACGTTACAGGCTGCCATGACGCAGAACAGTGTACCTGAAATCGAGTCGCCAGCTATTAGCTCTCCGTCCGATTCTTCCACTCCGTGCAAATGAGCGATCAAACCGGTGCCGCACATTGGCACCGGCTTGATCGCTCAGTATTGAAGTCCTTGGGCGCCTCGGGGTGTCGCGCCGTATATTTTCCCCGTGCCTTACACCCCCGTAAAGCGGGCGCTGGACGCGATACTCGCGTCGCTTGCCCTGCTGCTGCTTTCGCCATTCCTGCTGCTCATCGCCCTTGCCGTGCGCGTGCAAATGGGCAGCCCTGTGATCTTCCGCCAGACCCGCCCGGGCCTCGACGGCCGGCCCTTCACGGTGTTCAAGTTCCGCACGATGCTGACTGCCGTCGGCCCGGACGCTAAACCGCTTTCCGATGCCGCGCGCCTCACTGGGCTGGGTCGCTTCCTGCGCGCGCTCAGCCTGGACGAGCTGCCGGAGCTGGTGAACGTGGTGCGCGGCGACATGAGCCTGGTGGGGCCGCGACCGCTGCTGCTGGAGTATCTCCCGCTCTACTCGGCCGAACAGCAGCGGCGT
>JBOHTE010000722.1:0-8847 GCA_050733555.1 Gemmatimonadaceae bacterium
TCCGCGCACCCGGGCCCATCCAGATTGAAGGTGTTGCCCCAGGGCGAAGGGTGATGCGCGGAGAGGTACGGTCCGAACGCTTCCAGGTGATTTCCCTCGGGTCCCACGTGGTTGTACACCACGTCGAGCACCACGGCGAGCGAACGCGCGTGCGCCGCGTGCACGAGGCGACGCAAACCCGCCGGACCGCCATAGACTTCGGCCGGCGCGAAGAGCGCGACGCCATCGTAGCCCCAGTTGCGCCTGCCGGGGAAGGCGGCGACGGGCATGAGCTCGATGGCGGTCACGCCGAGACGCGCGAGCGCGTCGAGATGCTCGATCACGCCGTCGAACGTGCCCGCCGCGGTAAAGGTGCCGACGTGCAGCTCGTAGATCACGTAGTCGCGCAGCGCGAGGCCGTGCCATCCGTTATGACCGTCGTCGAACACGGCCGGCTCCACCACGCGCGACGCCCCGTTCACGCCGTGCGGCTGCCACCGGCTGCGCGGATCAGGGAGCGGCGGGCCGCCGTCCAGGCAGAAAGCGTAGTCGCTGCCGGCCGCCACGCCGGCGATGCTGCCGGTGAAGACGCCGGTCGCACTGCGCTCGAGCGCGACGCGCCGCGGCGCGCCTTCGCCGTAGCATTGCACATCGAGCGTCGCCGCCCGTGGCGCCCAGACGGAGAACGTCGTGGCACCGTCGTCGCGCACGTGCGCGCCGCGCGAGGGGTGGGAATGGGTGGTGGGGGTTACGCGTGACATGGGCCAGGCAGGCCACCCTTCACCGCCCTTCCCGTGGGAATGGGCAATCTTCCACGCCCTGCCGCCCCGGCCTTGGGAATCGGCAATGGGGAATGGGGAATCGGTAAGGCAATCCGCCCCCCGCCACCCCACCCCGATGTCATGGGGAATCGGGAAACGGCCTCCCCATTCCCACCATTCCCCATTCCCGATTGGCGATTCCCAGGGGTGGGGCGGTGGGGCGTGGTCCGGCCCTCACCCCCCTCGCACACTCTGTTCGATAAGATTCGCATCGATGGAAAACTTGCACGCCCAGTTGAGATACTGGAACGTGCCATAGCCGCCATCGACAGGGAAGGACCCTTTCACCCCACCGCGAATGTTCGGATCGGTTCCGTCCGTCAGAATGCTGCGCCGTACGTACGCATTCGCCGCGTACGCCGCGTCGCGATAGCGCGTGTCGCCCGTCTCGAGGAAGAGCAGAAGCCAGCAGTGCGCCATCTGCACCGTACCAGTGAGACAGGCCCAGCTCACGCAGCCACGCCAGCTCGCGTTCAGGCGGCCGGGGAGGAACCCCGACGGGCCCATGGCGCTCAGCGCACCATCCGCGGCGCGGCGCGCCGCGTCGAGCAGCCGGCCATCGCGCGAGTGGCGGAATCCCTCGAGAATGCCGCGCACCGCATAGCCAATGGTGTGCGTGAGCGGCTGCACGTGGTCGGTGAGACAGCAGCGCTCGAACCACCCGTTGGCGCGCTGCTGGCGCAGCGCCCACTCGATGTTCGCAAGCGCCGCGTCGGCGTAGCCCGAGCCGGGGTCGATCCGGTGCGCCTCGAGCAGCCCCCACGCGACGTGCGTCGCGTACGTCTTCTCGCCGGGTGACGCGAAGGGCGTGGTGAAGCGACGCCAGGCGCCATCGGCATCCTGAGCGCGCACCAGCCAGCTCGCGGCACGACGCATGGGATCCAGATACAGGTCGGAGACGTCGCGAACACCGGCGGCCAGCCCGAGCAGGATCTGCCCCGTGTTGAACACGACGGGCACCGGATTCGGCACGCCAATGGGGCCACCCTGAAAGCCGCCGTCGGGAAACTGGATGTGCGTGAGCCAGTCGAGCATGCGGATCGCGCGCTGGCGGAGCGCAGAATCCCGGCGCGTGCGGGCCGCGTCGAGCACGGTGGGCACGATGTAGCCCGTGGTCTCCGGATACGACGCGCTCCAGCCATCGACGAGGCTGAAGTGTCGCGCCACACCGCCGTCGCAGGAGATCGAGCAGTCCTGCGCCAACGCCAGCCAGGCGAGCCCCGTGTCAACCGCAGCCGTGATGCCGGGATCCTGCGCGGGCAGCCCGCGGCGATCCCGCTCACGTGCGGTGCGCGCGGCGCGCGGCAGTTGCAGCTCATCCCGAAAGGTGCCCGCGAGGCGGCGCAGTCGGACCGGAATCATGAGTGCTGGGCCTCAGAAAAGTTTGGCGACACCACGCAGTGGAATCCACGCCCACGCCGGGCGATTGTGCAGTTCGTACGACAGCTCGTAGAACACCTTCTCCAGCTCGAAGAGCGCAATCAGCGCACTGTCCTGCTCCGCGCCGTACGCGGCGAGGAACGCCGATCGCGCATCGCGCTCCCAGTGCGCGGCACGAACTTCGACCGTCGCATTCACGCCCAGTCCGCCCGACTCCGCTGCGGCCGTCGCCGCGGCGTACGCGAAGGAGCGCAGCATGCCGGCCACATCGCGCAACGGACTGGCGATCCCGCGACGTTCGGCAAGCGGCCGCAACGGCTCTCCCTCGAAGTCAATGATCATCCAGTCCGCGTCCACTGTGCGCAAGACCTGCCCCAGGTGATAGTCTCCGTGATGCCGGCTCCGCCACTCGCCCGACAGCGTGCGCCGGGCATCGGCCGCGATCTCGTCCACTCGCGCGAGAACCGCCGCGCGCCGGCCGGCAATGGCTCGCGCCATTGGTGCGACGGCGCGATCCAGCGTGTCAAGCCGCGCCTGCAGCAGATCGAGCGCGCTCCCCGCGGTGTCCCGGGCCCGTGTGGTCCACTCCTCCACATCGCGCTCCGTCACCGCCTCCACAGCAAACCCCGGAACAGACGGATCGGAGGCGAGCGCATTGTGCAGCGCGCGCGTCACCGCGCCCAGCCGCCCGGCCTCCGCCGCGTACACATCGCCGCCGTTCCGGCTCGTCTCCTCGCCACCCAGAAACGTTCGCGCGCGTTCCACCGTGTACGTCCAGCCATCGGTCGCATTCGGGAGAAAGCGCGTGAGCGCGCCCGCCACGCTCCTTGCATCATCCGCGCCATGAATGTGCATGGTGGCGTACAGCTCCGGCACATTACGGAATGTCGTATGAGTGGTTAGAAAGCTCGTGATTTCCACATCCGGGTTGTCCCCGGGCTCGAGCCGCCGGAAGAGTTTCAGGATGGCGCGATCGCCAAAGATGATGGACGTATTGCTCTGTTCCCCGCGTGCCACGCGCGACGGCAGTCCGGCGAGTGATGGCGCCCCGCGCCCCACAGGTTCCAGCAACCAGCGCGCGCCATCGCCCTCGAAGGTGGCCGGCTCCCGCAGCGCGGCCGCCAGCCAGTCGCGGAAGCCGCCGTCCTCCGTGGCATCGAGCAAGACGCCCGGTCCATCACTGGCGACAACGGTCGCGATGAGGCTCTCCGCCGGTGGCGCGTCGCCCGTTTCGCCGGCGCGCTGGACGACCACCGGCAGTTGATACATCACGGGCGCCGCGTTATCCGCGAGCTGCACGGCGACGCAGGCGATGGCCGCCGCGCCACCGGCCCGGACCAGCGGCACGACGCCGGTAATGTGCGCGTCACGGATCGCATGTCCCTTTGCGCCGTACCAGCGACGCGACGCGAGGAACGCGCTCAGCGTACTGGAGTCGAGCGAGCGCAGCGACGCCGGCTGGAGCGCCGTGCTCGCGTTGCCCGCGACGTGCAGCGGCACGGGGCGCCGCGGCGTGTCGCTCACCCCGCGACCGGCTGGTCCGGCGGCACGAGCCGGAACCAGTAGAACGTATGCGGGCCGAGCGACAGGAAGTACGGACTCTCGCCCACCGGGGGAAAGGGCACCTTGCCGATCAGCTCCACCGGCGTGTGCCCCACCCAGCGCTGCAGATTGATCTCCACCGGCTGCACGAAACGGGAGAGATTGTGCACGCAGAGTATGACCTCGTCCTCGTAGCGCCGCAGATACACGAGCACGCGCCGGTTCTCGGGGAGGAGCATCTCGAAGTTGCCGCGCCCGAACGCCGCGTACTGCTTGCGCACGCCGACGATGCGCCGCATCCAGCGGAGCAGCGACGTCTGCGTGCGCTCCTCGGCGGCGACGTTGATGGCCTGATAGCCGTAGGGCGGGTCCATGATGAGCGGGAAGTAGAGCGCCTGCTGGTCGCCTTCCGAGAAGCCCGCATTCCAGTTCGCGCTCCACTGCATGGGCGTGCGGACACCATTGCGGTCGCCGAGGTACACGTTGTCGCCCATGCCGATCTCATCGCCATAGTAGAGGATGGGCGTGCCCGGCATGGTGAGCAGCATGGCGTTCATCAGTTCCATCTGCCGCCGGCCGTTGTCGAGCAGCGGCGCGAGGCGGCGCCGGATGCCGACGTTGATGCGCATGCGCGTATCGCGCGCGTATTCCCGGTACATGTAGTCGCGCTCCTCGTCGCTCACCATCTCGAGGGTGAGCTCGTCGTGGTTGCGCAGGAACAGCGCCCACTGGCAGCCCTCCGGGAGCGGCGGCGTCTGCGCGAGAATCTCGACGATGGGGCTGCGGTCCTCCTTGCGGAGCGCCATGTACATGCGCGGCATGAGCGGGAAGTGGAACGCCATGTGGCACTCGGTGCCGTTGCCGAAGTATTGAATCACATCACTCGGCCACTGGTTCGCCTCGGCCAGGAGCATGCGACCGGGGAACTCGGCGTCCACCGTGGCGCGCATCTCGCGCAGGACCGCGTGCGTCTCCGGCAGATTCTCGCAACTGGTGCCATCGCGCTCCACGAGGTACGGAATGGCGTCCAGCCGCATGCCGTCCACACCCATGCGAAACCAGAAGCGCATCACTTCCTGCACCGCTTCGAGCACCGCGGGGTTGTCGTAGTTCAGGTCGGGCTGGTGACTGAAGAAGCGGTGCCAGTAGAACTGGCCGGCCACCGGATCCCACGCCCAGTTGGACGTTTCCGTATCGGTGAAGATGATCCGGGCATCCTCGTAGCGGGTGGGATCATCCGACCACACATACCAGTCGCGCTCGGGCGAGCCCTTGGGCGCGCGACGCGAGCGCTGGAACCAGGGATGCTGGTCGGAGGTGTGGTTCACGACCAGCTCGGTGATCACGCGCAATCCCCGGTCGTGCGCTTCGTGGAGAAAGCGGCGGAAGTCCTCGAGGGTGCCGTACTGCGGATGAATGGCCTCGTACTCGGCGATGTCGTAGCCATCGTCGCGCAGCGGTGATGGATAGAACGGCAGCAGCCAGATGCAATTGACGCCGAGCGACTGGATGTAGTCGAGCTTCTCGATCAGCCCCGGCAGATCACCATATCCGTCCCGATTGCTGTCGCGAAACGCCTTGATGTGGATCTGGTAGATGATCGCGTCCTTGTACCAGAGGGGATCGGGCATGCTGGTGGCTGGTGGTTGGTTGTTGGTTTAACGGCGGTCGCTGGTCGCTGGTTTAACGGCGGTCGCTGGTCGCTGGTACGGTGAGCGCAGCGACCAGCGACCAGCTACCGTATCACCATGACATGTCCGATCTGTTCTCTGGGATCCAACCGGACATAGTTGCGTGAGCCGCGCCAGACGTAGCGGGCGCCGGTGAGGAGGTCTTCCACGGCGTACGGGGCATCGGGGGTGAGGCCGAGCCGGTCGAGCGGAACGTGCACCATGCTTTCATGCGTGTGAAGTGGGTCGAGGTTCACGACGACGAACAGATCGTCGCGTCCGGCATCGGTGGCGGCGGATCGCAGATAGCAGAGCATCTGGTCGTTTTCCGAGCGGTGGAACGACAGATTCGTGGCGAGTTGCAATGCGCGATGCTCGCGGCGCATGCGGTTCACGAGCGCGATGTCGGCGTTGATGTTGCCGGGTGCGTTCCAGTCGCGGGCGCGGATCTCGTACTTCTCCGCGTGCAGATACTCCTCGCTGCCGGCATGCACCGGCTCGTTCTCGCCCAGTTCGAATCCGCTGTAGATGCCGTAGAGCGGCGAGAGCGTGGCGGCGAGGAGCAGGCGCACGCGGAACGCGGGCCGGCCGCCGAGCTGCAGATATTCGTGCAGGATGTCGGGGGTGTTGGCGAAGAGGTTGCCGCGCAGGTATTCGCGCGCCCGCCCCTGCGTGAGCTCCGTGAGATAGTCGCGTAGCTCGCTGCTGCTGTTGCGCCAGGTGAAGTACGTATACGACTGCGTGAAGCCGAGCTTCGCCAGATATTCCAGCCGCTTGGGGCGCGTGAACGCTTCGGCGAGAAAGATGATGTCGGGGTGTCGCGCGTGCACCGCGCCGATCACCCATTCCCAGAAGGCAAAGGGCTTGGTGTGCGGATTGTCCACGCGGAAGGTGTGCACGCCGTGTCCGATCCAGAAGAGCAGGATGTCGAGACAGGCCTGCCAGAGCGCGTCGCGATCGTCGCACCAGAAGTCGAGCGGATAGATGTCCTGATATTTCTTGGGCGGATTCTCCGCGTACTTGATGGTGCCGTCGGGGCGGACGAAGAACCATTCGGGATGTTCGCGCAGCCACGGATGATCGGGCGAGCACTGCAGGGCATAGTCCAGCGCGACCTCGAGTCCCAGCTCCTCTGCCTGTTGCACGAAGCGGTCGAAGTCATCGAGCGTGCCGAGGCGTGGCTCGATGGCCGTGTGTCCGCCGGCCTGGCTGCCGATCGCCCATGGGCTGCCGGGATCGTCCGGAGTCGCGGTCAGCGTGTTGTTGCGTCCCTTGCGACTGGTCTCTCCCACCGGGTGAATGGGCGGGAGATACACGACGTCGAAGCCGAGGCCGGCGATGCGGCGGAGCGCCGGCCCGAGGTCGGATAAGGTGGCGTGTTGACCGGGGGTCGTGCCCTGCGACCGGGGAAACATCTCGTACCATGCCGCGAATCGCGCGCGCGCGCGGTCCACGCGCACGGTGAGCACACGGGCGTACGTGGTGAGATCATCAGCCGGGAGGAATTCCTCGATGAGTGAGTGCAGCGCCGGATCGAAGGCTTCGCGGGCACGTTCGGTGGCGTCGCGCGTGGCGTCGCGCAGCAGCGTGACCCAGCGCTTGAGCGTCGTACGCACGGGACCGAAGCGGGACTTGCGGGCCGCGCGATCGATGAGTTGTGCGCCCTCGAGCACTTCGGACGACACGTCGTAGCCGGCGTCGACCTTTTTCTGGAGCTCGCTGCGCCAGGTGGCGAAGCGGTCGGTCCATGCCTCCACGGTGAAGCGCCACGTGCCGACCGCGTCGGCCGCGAAGTCCGCGCTCCAGCGATCGCTGTTGAAGTCATACGTCATGGGGACCGTACGCCAGTCGGCGTCGGCGGGTCCGCGCACGCGCACGTGCGCGGCGAGGAGGTCGTGCCCGTCCTTGAAAATGTCCGCGCCGACGTCAACGCGGTCGCCGACGATTCGTTTGGGCGCGAACCGGCCGGCATCGAGCTCGGGACGAACGTACTCGATCGCGATGTGCGGCAGCGAGCGCGTGAGTTGGCGTGACGGGGCGGAACGTCTCTGTGGCGGCATGCGATTGGTGGAGCAGGGGACCGGGGGAAGATAGCGCGAGAACGGCTCAGACCCCAATCGCGACGCAACTACGCCTGACCTGTACGCGCGCTATCTTCCTGCTCGACAATGATTCCACCGGACCTCTCGCACCTGCTCTCGTCACGCCCTGTCGTTGCCCTGCCGCTGGTGTTCGCCGGTGGCGTGCTCACGAGCCTCACGCCGTGCATCTATCCCATGATTCCGATCACGGTCTCGATCGTGGGCGGACAGGAGGTCGGGACGGGCACGGGCCCGCGCACGCGGTGGCGCCCGGTGGCGCTCACGCTGAGCTACGTCGTTGGTCTCGCGCTCGCGTACGCGGCGCTCGGATTGTTCGCCGGGCTCACCGGCTCGCTGTTCGGCGGCATCAGCAGCAATCCGTGGCTCTACTTCGCCATGGCCAATCTGCTCGTACTCGCCGCGCTCGCCATGCTGGACGTGCTGCCCGTGCACCTGCCGCAGTCGCTGGTGCAGCGTGCGGCCACAGCCGGGAACGGCGGGCGCCTCGCGGGTACTTTTGTCATGGGGGCCGCCTCGGGACTCGTGGCGGCGCCCTGCTCCGCCCCCGTCATGGCGGTGGTGCTCACGTGGGTGGCGCTCACGCACAGCGCGACGCTTGGGTTCATCTATCTGTTCGTCTTTTCGCTGGGGATGAGCACGCTGCTCATCGTCATCGGCATCTTCTCGGGTTCGCTGTCCCGACTGCCGCGTGCGGGGAGATGGATGCTCTGGGCGAAGCGCGCGTTCGCGCTCATTATGCTGGGCGCGGCGGAGTATTACCTCATTCGCATGGGACAGGTGCTGTTATGACATTACGCACGCGGATGTCCATTGCCCTCGCGCTCGGCGCACTCGCCGTCATCGTCCCGGCACGCGGGGCGCAGGCGCAGATCGGCATCGCCGTCGGGGCGCAGGCGCCGGGCGCCGCGGTCGAGACGCTGGACGGCAAGCCGGTAAATCTCTCGCAATTCATCGGCACGAAGCCGGTGATGATGACGTTCTGGGCCACGTGGTGCACCAACTGCAAGGAACTCGAACCGCAATTCCTCTCGCTCGTGAAGCAGTATTCGCCGCGCGTCACGTTCATTGACGTCGCCGTCTCGGTGAACCAGTCGCCCGACCGCGTGAAGCGCTACGCCGAGAAGTATCACTTCACGCACGAGATGCTCTACGACGTGAACGGCGACGCCGTCGGCGCGTACGATGTGCCCGCGACGTCCTACGTGGTGCTGGTGGACCGGAATGGCAAGGTGGTCTACACAGGACTCGGCGGCGATCAGGATCTGGCCGCGGCACTGAAGAAGGTGATGTAGGCCGCTCCCCGCCGCCCCGCCCCGGGGAATGGGCAATCGGGAATGGGGAATCGGGGAGGCA
>JBOHTE010000723.1:0-6799 GCA_050733555.1 Gemmatimonadaceae bacterium
CGGCAGATCTTCAACGCGCTCCGCTTCGGGCTGCGTCCCGAGGACACACCCGATGTCGAGATCACGTCGACCACGCCCGGTGTCGGCAACTTCCCGGCGCACCCGCACTACCTGGCGCCTCCCATGCCGTGGCCCGCGTGGCGACAGAAGCCGGACCGGGATCTCTGGGCCATCGCGGCGTACCTCAAGCGCGGACTCAAGCCGGTGCGGAACAAGGTGCCGGACAGCGAGGGACCGCCGGACTTCTGGGCCAGCGCGTACACGGCAGACAAGATTGGTCCGTATCCGGTTCCGGCATTCCCCACGGCGAACGAGCAATTACCCGTCGCGCAATCAGGATCCGGGCCGAGGTAGGCTCTGTAGACTCGGAGACCCGCGGTCAGACCCTCTGGACTCTGAGTAAAGAGGGTCTGATCGCGTACGGGTCTTTACTCATGACGTATGCGCGCGGGCTGCGCGCCGTCAGTTCGCTGGCGTCGCAGCCGATGCCCGTGCGCGGAGCGCGGACACGCGTCGCTGAATGGCGAGGAGGCGCGGACGGAATTGGGGGTCGGCATGACGCCACGCCGCGACCGCGTAGCTGTAGTGCACGAGCGCGCTGTCCGCCTCGCCCGCGCGATCGAACGCGTTGGCGAGCATGACGTGGAATTCGGTCAGCGTGCCGTAATACGACTCCGACTCGATCGGCCCGGCAAGCGGCGCGCGCAGCAGCGGGATGGCGTCGCGCGTCTGGTTGCGCGCGAGCAGAATCCTTGCCAGCTCCAGATTCACCCGGCTGAATCCGCTCACCGGGTCAACGAGCGCACGGCGGAACTCGGTGGCGGCATCGTCCGGCTCACCGCGCGCTGACAGCAACAGTCCGCGCGCGTAGTGATCCAGCACGTGGTCGCGCGAAAACCCGCTCCGCGTTTTCCAGACAGTGAGCGAGTCAATGATGCGCGGCAGCCGCGCCGTATCGCCCGCCGCCGCGAGCGCCGTGGCCACGTGCGTGAGCATCCAGATGCGGTGGCGCGCGACCAGTCCGGGCGCCTCGCTGGGGAAGTCCGGCGAGTCACGCCAGTCGTAGTGGCCAATCGAGTCGAACAGCGCCGCGGACTGGTGATACTGACCCATCTCGAACAGGACCTGCGCAACCGATACCGCATCCAGCGATCGGGGCGTCGTGAATCCCGGCCGCTCTGTCGAGTCAACCTGCACCAGGTCACGCGCGTCCGCGAGCGCGTCGCGCAATCGGCCCTGGTTGCGCAAGCTGATCACGAGCCACCAGAGCGCCTCGCTGCGCCGCACCTGATTGCCGGATCGCGCCTGTTCGGAAAGCAGGCGATCCGCCGTGGTGAACTGTCCCGATCGGAGAGCAATGTGCACGCGGGGCATGATGTCGCCGGATGATGTCGGTGCGAGCCGCTCGACGGTCTGTTCCGCGGCGAGCGCACTGTCGGCGCGCCCAGCCCGGTCCAACACTTCCACCAGCGCCCACCAGGCAGGGTACGATTGTGGTTGGAGGCGCGTCCACCCGTGCGCCGTGCGCACCGCCGCCTCCAGCGAATCTGCACTGATGTACGTTCTCGACAGCGTTTCGTAGGCATCGCACGCCTGGCAGCGAGGGCTCCGGCCGGTGAGACTCAGCGAATCGAGATGAATGGCGCGCTCCAGGTGCGGTACGGCCGCGAGATACTGGCCGTCCCACGCGAGCGCCTTGCCGAGCGCCAGCTCGGCGCCCGCCTCGTCAGGGTAGCGCGCGGCGAGCGATTCCGCACTGGCGAGCTCGGTGGGATCGTTGGTGGCGTCAGCCCACGCTTCGCGAATGATCAGGCGCTCGCGATCCGATGCATGGTCGGCCAACCGCAGCGCGAGTGCCAGGTCGCGCCGCGACGCCAGCCCATCGATCCCTTCCTCGCTCAGTCCTGCGTAGTAGGCCGCCATGGCGAAGGTCGGATCCTCGTCCAGTGCGGCGTGAAACAATCGAACGGCCGCGACGATATCGGTCTGATAATAGGTCCGCAGGCCCTCCTCATACAGCCGCTCCGCGGTGCGTGACGTCGTGGTGACGGCGGTGAGCGGCTGCTGGGGCGCGCGCAGCCCGGCCTGTGCCGCAGTTTGCGCAGTCGCGAGATCCGCCAGCTCGAACACGGTGGCTCCGGTGAAGGACTGCACATCGTGCACGTCGCCGGTCACGAGATCCACGCGACGCAGGTCGAGATGCAACGCGCGGTCCGGCGCGCGCGAGAGCACGGCTTCGAGCAACTCGGTCGCGCCGGCACGCCGGGCCGCATCCGAAATCGCCGAAGGTGTCGCATCGTGCGTGCTGAGCTGGCCGAGTATGTCGTAGAGCCGCGCGTGACTCACGACGCGAAGCCCGGGAATGCGCCCGAGATCCGTCGCAAGCAACTCGGCGAGCGTGCGCACACTCGACCCGGTATCGGCGCCGCTTGGATCCTGGATCCAGCCAACGGCGACGACGGGCGTCGTCAGTGCCACACGATGAGCGTGTCCCTGTCGTACCGCGACGGCGATCGCGACAAGTGCCATCGCCGCACCCATCGCGGCAACGGCCGCGATGCGGCGAGCCGGCCACGGTGCACCACGCACAGGATGTCCGGCAACCGGCAGCACGTCGCGTGGCGGTTCGGTGGAAACAGCGGTCTCCGTCGGAGGGTCCGTCGGACGGTCCGTCGCGCGGCCCGGTGGCAACGGGGCAGGGGCCGACGTCCTGGGCGGAGCGACCGCCTCCGCCCTCGCACTGACCCGGAGCCGCATTGCCTGCATGATGGCCCGTGTTTCCGTGGACGGATCGACATCGAATTCCGTCTTGAGCCGGTCGGCGAATTCGGTATACGCGCGCGCCGCGCCTGCACGATCGCCCGCGTGATCGAGCAACAACAGCAGGCGGCGGAGTGCGCGTTCGTCGTCCGGCGCGAGTCGCACGGCGAAACGCGCCCAGTGGGCCGCTTCCGTCGTGCGACGTTCGCGCTCGTACGCTGCGGCCAGCTTCCACGCGGCAGCGACAGCCTGGTCCCGAATCTGTCCCCGCGTACTCTCCAGCCACTGGTCGAACACGGGCGATGCCTCCGCGACGTAGAGGCCGGCGAGCAGGTCTCCATGATATAGCGCGAGCGCATCGGCGAGCTGCCCGTCGCGCAGCAGATTGGCGAATGCGCGCGCATCGCAGGTCAGCGCGTTCGGATCGACGCCGATCTCCTCTGTCCCGCGGTTGATGAGAACCGTGGCTCCGAGGGTCTGGCGCAGGAAGTAGAGCGACTGCCGGAGTGCCTGTCGTGCCTGTGACTGGTCGAGCTCGGGCCAGAAGAGCGCAAACAGCTGATCACGTCGCTGAAAGCCGCGTGCCGACTCCACAGCGAGATAGGCGAGAAGCGCCAGCCGTTTGGGCTGCGCCAGCACCGTACGCAGTTCGTGCCCATCCGCTCCCCGAAGGGAGAGCGCGCCCAACATGTCGAGGCGAATCATAACCGGTCCCGTGTAGGGACAAACGATGCGATGGCGACCGTCACCAGGCAAGTGACGGCCGCCGTGACGCTCCGGTTACTTCGCGTTGTACCGTACGCCGATTATTCACGCGGCGCACCGACTTCGCCCCCCACGCGATCGGCCGCGCGGTGGCATTTCGACAGGAGGCAGCCGTGTCCCACAGTTTGCAGCCCGTGCACGCCCTGACCTGCAGTTTGCTTGTCATTGGATCCGTCGCCGGGCGATCAGCCCGCGCTCAGGAGTTTTCGGCCGACATGATTCGCTCATCTCACCAACGCGTCTCTGACTCGACGCGCGTCTATGTCAAGGGCGAGCAGTTGCGGATCGAGACGTCCGAGGCGGGAAAGCTTGCGTTCGCCGAAGTCCTGGACATTCCGGCGCGCACATTGACGACGATCAATCCGGCCACCCGCCAGTATGCGGTCGTGCCGTTCGTCTCTGCCACCGGCACGGGTCGGATATCCCCGCTCCAGGCGATGTTCCACCCGGGAAACAGCGGGAATCCGTGCGACTACTGGAACGGCGTGTTGCAGTCCCTCGCAACCGCGTTCCGACCGGAGCGACCGCCGACGCTCTCGTGCTCGAGCGCTGGTTCGGACAACGTGAGTGGTCGGGCCGCGCAGAAATGGGCGGTGACCGCCAGCGGCCGGCCGGGGACGACTTACGTTTCCGTTGACCAGAGCCTCGGTGTCGTCACCAGAATCCAGGACACCGAGGAGACCATGGAATTGCGCCACGTTGCCGAGGGATCGCAGCCGGATGCCATGTTCCAGGTCCCGAGCGGCTACGTACGAACCGACCTGGCCACGCTCACTCCGAAGCCTGCGAACGGTGGCACGATTTCCTCGACGGCCAACGGTGCCGTCGAAGGCGCCGGGAAGACGCTGGGGAAAGATGCCGCAAAGACCGCGGCTGATGCGGCCAGGCAGAAGGCAGACTCGTCAATGGCGAAGAAGGCGAAACACATCTTCCACGTTCCGTAGCCGACCACAGAGCCGGCCCACGGATGGAACAAGGGGAATGGGCTTGTATCCATTCCCCTTCGTGCATCCCCAACGGAGGCTCGCAGTCGCGCCATGCTGCACGCCATGCCTTAGTATTCCTGCTTCCTGTATCGAGAGGGTTCCGGTCATGACCGCGGTTTCGACCCGAAATCTGCTGTTCTCACTCGCCGCCGTCCTCGCGCTCGGTGCCTGCCAGAAGAAGGGCGAGGGCGCCACGGCACAGGCGCAGAACTCGGCTGCTCCTGCCACGCTCACGCTTGATGAGAGTGTGCTGCCTGCGGAAATCCGCTTCGCGCCGAGCGATCTGGATCGCAGCAGGAACGCCTGTACGGATTTCTACGGCTACGTGGACGGCAAGTGGCTCGCCGCCAACCCGATTCCGGCCGATCGTACGGACTGGGGATCGTTCTCCATCCTGCAGGAACGCTCGCTGGCCGTGCGTCATCAGATCGCCGAGCAGGTGGCGAAAATCGAACACCCGGTCGGAGTGGAGAAGATAATTGGCGACTTCTGGACATCGGGAATGGATTCCGCGGCGATCGAGTCGCAGGGGATCAAGCCGCTTCAGCCGCAGCTCGATGCGATCGCGGCGCTCACCGACGGCGCGTCGGTGGCAGCGTACATCCGCACGAGCGCAGCGCACGGCGAGAATGTCCTCTTTGGTTTTGGACCGGAAGCGGATTTCAAGAACTCATCGATGAACATGGCCTATGCCACGCAGGGCGGGCTCGGCCTTCCCGATCGTGGCTATTACTTCGACGCCGACAAGAAGGACAAGCTCGCTGCCTACGAGAAGCACGTCGCGACGGTGCTCGCGCTCTCCGGCGAGCCCGCCGGTGAATCGGCGCACGCCGCCGCGAGTGTGATTGCCTTCGAGACGCGGCTGGCCAGGGCATCACGGTCGCGCGAGGAGCTCTCGCGTGACGTGTCGCTGTTCTACAACCCGATGTCGCCAGCCGCGGCCGATTCTCTCACACCGAATTTCTCCTGGACGACGTTCTTCACGTCGCAGGGCGTCGCCGTGCCGGCGACGTTTTCGCTGGCGAATCCCGCATTCCACGAGGAAGTGAGCACGATGCTCGGGGACGTGCCGGTGGATTCGTGGAAGGCCTACCTGCGCTATCACACAGTGGACGACGCCTCGCCGTATCTGAGCAGCGCGTTCGGGCAGGAGTACTACGACTTTCATAACCGCACGATGCTCGGCCAGAAGGAGATCCAGCCACGCTGGAAGCGCGTGCTTCGCGCCATTGAGGGCGAGACGGGCGAGGCCATGGGGCAGCTCTACGTGCGGGTCGCTTTTCCGGCGCAGTCCAAGGCGCGCATGGAGACGCTCGTCCAGAATCTCCGGCAGGCTCTCAAGGCGCGCATCGAAATGCTCGCGTGGATGAGTCCGGAAACCAAAAAGAAGGCATTGGACAAGTGGGCCGCGTTCACGCCGAAAATCGGCTACCCCGGCAAATGGCGCGACTGGAACGGCCTCACGACGAGCCACGACAGCTACCTCGGGAATGCACTCGCCGCTGATGCGTTCAACTATCGGTGGGAGCTCGGCAAGATCGGCAAGCCGGTGGACAGGACCGAGTGGAACATGACGCCGCAAACCGTGGACGCGTACTACAACCCGCTGCAGAATGAGATCGTGTTCCCGGCCGCGATTCTGCAGCCGCCGTTCTTCGACCCCACGGCCGGCGACGCCGTGAACTATGGCGGCATTGGCGCAGTGATCGGCCACGAGATGACGCACGGCTACGATGATCAGGGGAGCCGGTTCGGGCCCACGGGGAATTTCGAGAACTGGTGGACACCCGCCGACGCCAGGGCATTCGCGGCGCGCACGGACAAACTCGTGCGCCAGTTCAACGCGTATGAGGCGCTGCCCGGACTCAGAGTGAACGGCCGGCACACACTCGGCGAGAACATTGCCGATCTCGGTGGGTTGGCCACCGCGTACGACGCCATGAAGCTGGTCACCGCCAACACGCCGGATCCCATGACCGGCAGCCTTACGCGGGACCAGCGCTTCTTCCTGAGTTTCGGGACCATCTGGCGCGACCAGTTCACGCCGGAGCTCACCAAGGTGCTGGTGGCGAGCAACGAACACGCACCAGGGAAGTTCCGCGCCATCGGACCGCCGTCGGATTTGCCGGCCTTCGCGGCAGCGTTCCACTGCAAGCCCGGCGATCCCATGGTGCGGAGCCCGGCGCAACGCGTGGAGATCTGGTAGCGCGTTGTCACGCGCACGCCTGGCTGGTCGTCTGTAGCCGGTGGCCCGCTACCCGGCGGCGACCCTCGCCGCTGGATCGCGG
>JBOHTE010000724.1:0-10481 GCA_050733555.1 Gemmatimonadaceae bacterium
GCATCGTCACGCCGTACACGGCATCGGCTGCCTCGGTGGTCGTGCGCGGATTGTGCGTGATGACGATGAACTGCGTTTTGTGCTTGAATTCGTTCAGCATGCGCACGAAGCGCCCGACGTTCTGGTCATCCAGCGGCGCGTCCACCTCGTCGAGCAGACAGAAGGGGCTGGGCTTGGCCAGGAAGATGCCGAAGAGCAGGGAGAGCGCCACGAGCGCCCGTTCGCCGCTGGACAGCAGGTGAATGTGCTGCGTGCGCTTGCCGCGCGGCGACGCGTGAATCTCGATATCGCAGTCGAGCGGTGTCTCCGGCGACTCGAGCCGCAGATCGCATTCGCCGCCGCCGAACAACGTCATGAAGATCTCGCGGAAATGCCCGCGCACGCGCGCGAACGTCTCGAGGAACATGGCGCGCGCCGTCACGTCGATTTCGCGAATGGCCTGCTGCAGCGCATTGCGGGCGTTCTGCAGATCCGTGCGCTGTGCATTGAGAAACTCGGCGCGCTTCAGCTCTTCGGCATGTTCCTCGATCGCGAGCGGATTCACGGGTCCGATCGCTTCGAGCTCCGAACGCAGCGCGGCGACCTCGCTGCGCAGCGTGTCGTCGTCGCTCTCCGCCGGCGTGAGCGCCGCGAGCATCTCCTCCAGCGGCCGGCGCCATTCGGCCTCCAGTCGTTCGCGAATGGCGGTTCGCCGGCCCGCCAGCTCGGTGAATCGCAGTTCCGCGTGATGCAGGGAGTCGGCGCCCTGCGCCGCATTGCGGCGACTGGCATCGTGCGCATGCTCCGCGTCTTCCAGGCGGCGGTCCGCGCTCGCCACATCGAACTCCGCGCGCTCGAATTCCGTCTGCGCGTCCTGCAGCGCGAGCTGGCGCGCCTCCCGCTCCGCACGCCACTCGGTCATGCGGGTGGCCAGCGCACTGTCCGCCGCTTCGAGTTCGCTCAGCTCGGCGAGCAATGCGCCCAGCCGGGTGTTCGCGGCGGAAACCTCCTCCTGCAGTCGGCGCTCGCGATCGGTGCTCGCTTGCGCGCGCGCGCGCAGGTGAGCTTCCTCCACCTGGCAGCGCGTGCGGGCTTCGCGCGCGGCCTCGTGATGCTGCTCGAGTTCCGCGAGCTCGGTAGCACTCGCCGTCCGCCGCTGGACTCGCTCCGCATGCTCGGCCTCATGCTGTTGATGGCGCTCCGCCAGCTCGGCAACGGCTTGCACCAGCTCCTCGCGCCGGGTGGCGAGCTGCCGCGCGAGCGAGGTCACGCTATCGTGCTCGCGTCCGGTCCGCTCGTGCTGACGCTGTGCCGCGTCGTGCCCGTCGCGTGCCTGACGCAGCGCGCGTTGCGCCACCGCATGCTCCTCCACCGCGCGGCCAGCGGCCTGCTCTGCGGCAGCGAGCTGTTTGCGGGAGCTCGCCGCCGCCGTGCCGGCACTGTCCCGGGCCACGATGGCGGCGGCCAGCGCGTCGGCGAGACCCCGTAATTCGGCGCGGCGCCGCAGCGGGCCGGGACCCACACCCGTGCCGGGCAGCCAGATCGCGCCGTGCGCGTCCACGAATCCGCTCGCCTCTTCCAGCGCCCGCACGCGGCCCAGCAGGGCACGCACCCACTGTTCGGCCGGCTGCGCGGCCTCCACCAGATCCGAGAGGGACCCGGGTTGCTGATCGGCCTGGCTGGTCGCGTCGAGTGGCAACAGCAACAGCGGGCCGGGATTCGTCTCGGCGTGCCAACCGCGCACCGCGGCCGCGACCTCGCGATCGCGCACAAGCACGGCGTGCACCGTGGCGCCAAGGAAGCGTTCGACGGTTGCCGCGCCGGTCGTGCCGGCCGTCACGAAATCGGAGAGCGGTCCCAGGATGGCCCCATCACCAAAGCGGTCCCGCTCGTGCAGCAGGCGCGCCGCCGCGGGTGCGAGTCCCACGCGCTCACGCTCGAGTGCTTCGAGCGCGTGCATCTTGCCTTCGAGCGATACCACCTGCTCTTCAGCGACGCGCAGATCGCCGCGCGCTGTCGCCTCGGTGGTACGCCCTTCGTCGGCGGCCTGCCGCGCCGCCAGCGACGCCTGCGCGGCCTGCTCCACCGCGTGGGTGTGCTCGTCCACCAGCCGCGCTGCGTGCTCCGCCTCGGCATGCGCCAACTCCACCGCGTCCGCGAGCTGCGCGGTCTCGTGCTCGAGCGCGTCCGCGCGGCGCGCCAGCTCCTCCTGCTCGCGTGCCGCGCTCTCGCGATCGAGTGTGGCGCGCCGCATGCCATCCTGGGCATTGGCGATGAGCCGCTCGATATCCTCGTGTGCGCGCCGCGCATCGGCGAGCGCCGTTCTCGCGGACTCCTCCATCGAGCTCCGCCGCGCGAGTTCCTCGAGCGCCGCGGCGAGCTCCGTCTCCACGAGCGACCGCTCGCCACGCGCGGAGGCATGGTCTTCCGTGAGTCTGCTCCCGAGCATCTCGCCGGAGCGGCGCTCCTCCTCCGCGCGCTGGCGGCGCAGGACGGCATTCCCGTGACGCTCCTCCGCCACGCGCAACTCGCTCTCCAGCCGCATGACGTCCTGCTGTCGGCCGCTCACGACGCGGCCCAGTTCCGCGCGGCGTGCTTCACCGGCCGAGCGGGCGGCATGCGCCGCGTCGCGTGCTGCTTCCGCTTCGGCCACGGCCAGTTCCAGCGTCGGCAGCGCCTCACGCAGCGACCGCACGCGTTCGTCGAGTACATCCAGCTCCTCGCGCCACGCCTGCATCTCGCGCGACGCCAGCGTGAGTTCCGCGGTGAAGCGGCGTGCAGTGAGATCCGTGTGGCGCTCCGCGCGCTTGCGCTGGCGCGAGAGCGACCGCACCTGACTCTGTATCTCCGAGATCAGGTCATCCAGACGTGCCAGATCCGCCGTCGTCTCCTCGAGGCGCCGCTCGGTGGTGCGACGGCGGTCGCGATACAGACCCACACCAGCCGCCTCCTCGAACAGCTCGCGCCGTTCGTCGGGCCGATCGGACAGCAGCGCTTCGAGCATGCGCGCCTCGATCACCACACCGGCATCCGCACCCAGTCCGGTGCCGCGCACCATGTCGTGGATATCGCGCAGGCGACAGGGAGCTCCATTGAGCAGGTACTCGCTCTCGCCGGAGCGCGACAACCGGCGCGTGATCACCACCTCGCGAAACGGGACGGCGAGCACGCCCTCGCTGTTGTCGAAGTGCAGCGACACCTCGGCGATGTTCACGGGACGGCGGGCGGTCGAACCCTGGAAGATGACCTCTTCCATGCGCGTGCCGCGCAGCGCACGCGCGCGCTGTTCGCCGAGGACCCAGCGCACGGCATCCGAAACATTGGACTTGCCGCATCCGTTCGGGCCGACGATGGCGGTGACGCCCGGCTCGAACAGCAGCTCGGTGCTGTCCGCGAACGATTTGAATCCGTTGAGTTGGAGCCTGGTGAGCCGCACTAGCGGACACTCCCGATTCGGTAGACGACGCGCGGCTGATCGCCGCCGCGGCGGAGCGCCGCGAGCATGCTTTGCGCGGATTGCGCGGTGGGATAGGCGCCCACATACAGCGAGACATTGCCGTCCGGCTGATAGAGCGAATACAGCGGGATACCCTTGCTGCGATAGCCACGAATCGTGTAGCCCGCCTGGTCCGCGGGGATGTCGCCAAAGAGCATGAGCGCCACCGGCGCGTTCTCGATGTGGCCCTGGCCCGGCTTGAGCACGCCGGAGCGGCGCAGGGAGCGGAGGAGCGAGTCGGCATCGGCGCGCGAGATGAACGCACCCGTCAGCACGAGATACGCCGTGCGCGCGCCGTCCGGCTTGTCGGTGTACGTCGTCGCGGGCAGATCCGTCACCTTGTCGCGTTCGAGCCACGCGTTGGCGTCGGTAATGCTGTAGACCTGCGCCAGCGCAACGGCGTAGCGCGCCGCCTGATTTTCATCGGTCGGATTCGCGATGTCGCCCGCCGCTACCGCAGCCGTGGTCGCGGAACCCGCGGGTGCCGCCGCCGGTGGCGCGGCTGCAGATGCTGGCGCGGAGGCGGTGCTGTCCTGAGCGACTCTCGGCACAGCTGTCCGATTGCGCTGCACGGCCCAGGTGAGGATCGCGATGGCCGCGAGCACTGCCGCGGCAATCGCCACCCAAACAGGCTTGACGCGCGGAATGCGGCCCACGAGCGAGGAGACCTCGTCGGCATCCGCGGCGTCCCCCGACGTGGCCGCGTCACCGAGATGGTCGCCCAGGACGTCCTCGTCGCCCTCGGTTGTGGCGTCGTCGTCGGCCGACCTGCTGTGCAGCAGATGTCGCAGAGCCGTGGCCGCTGCCATGGCGGTGATCCCGGTGCCTGCAGCAGATGGACCCGGGACTGCTGCACCGCCCGCTGCTTCCACATGCTGCGGCTCCGGCGGCTCCGGCGGCTCCGGCAGCGCGGTCGGCTGCGCGACGTCGGGCTCGGCGTGAATGGTGGCGTTGGCGGATGCCGCCGGCGACACCGCCGTGTGATCAGCCGGCGCAAGCGTCATGGGCGACGCGGCCAGCCCCGCTGCGTCGGGCCCGATCGCTTCCATCGCGCCGGACCGGATGTGCGCGAGCACGTGCGTCCCGGCCGGAGGGTCCGTGTCGGCCAGAAGCACGGCGCCATCCACGAGTGGTGTCAGCGCGACCACCGCCTCCTCACCGGCCGGCACGATCACGAGCAGCAGCGCCCCCGCCTCGCGGAAGCCGGCAATGAGTGACGACCACCGGTCGCTGCGCAGAATGGCCTCGTGATCAATGGGCCCGACGCCGCTCGGCAGTACGAACAGGTTGCGCGCCGGGTCGACCGGGTGCGCGATCTTCGCGATGGAGACGCCGTAGAGGAACGAATCCATCATCCCGTAGGGCGATTCCGAAGGGAGGAGCGATTCAATGGGCGCCAGCTCGCCAACGGCGTCGCCCACCGCGACGCGCCGCCGGCGCGCCTGGACACGCGCAATGCCCAGCGCCGCCTCCGCGGCCGCCACCGCGTCCGGACCGAGGACGAGCGCGCAGGCGCAGGAGTCGAGATGGGAGGCCACGAGCTCTCCCTCGTGCTCCCAGTCGGAGAAGTGTGTGCGATCGAGTGGCGAGCCCACTTATGGTTCCCCCGCGTAGATCCAGAATGACCGATCCGAGGTCCTGGCCACGCGCTCCGCATCCGCGCGCGTGGTGAACGGTCCCGCGACGACCCGGTAGATCGTGACCCCGGCGCGCTGTGTGGTGACGACGTGCGGAGCGGAGCCATTGAGCTTGATGTTCGCGGCAACGGCCTGTGCGGCGCTCGCGGAGCGAAGCGCCGCAAACTGGATGGTGAAGCCGGCGGTCGCGGCCGCCCCACCGTCTGATCGCGGTGCCAGCGTGCCGGCGCGCATCTCCTGCGTATCGGCTGCACTGGGCACGGCGCCCCGGGAAGGGGGCGCTGGGCTCACCGGCGGCGTGGCGCTGGCAGCCGTGGATCCGGCGGCCGTATCCGTCACGGGAGCGCTGTCGGACGGCGCCGCATTGACGCCGGGAAAACTCACTGGTTGATCGAGCGCAGCGGAGCGGGGCCGGAATCCGTTCCACGCGACGAACATCCAGCTATCAGCGGCGCCCTTGGCAATCGTGTCCTGGTCTCTGAGCGTCGTGCCATCGACGAACTTCACATCGTGGCCATCGAGCAGCGCGATCCAGCCGTTCGGCGTGACGGCCGGCAGGTCCGCGCGCCATGCGGTCGGCACGCTCCCCACCACCTTGTCGGTGCCGATGGCGATGACCCACGCCGAGTCTCCCCGTTGCGCACGGGCGAGCACGAAGCGGCCGGTCGGATCCATACGCAGATCCGACGGCGCACCGGGCAGCGGCACCCGAGCCACGATCTTGTGGTTGTAGCGATCCACCACCAGCACCTCGTGGGTGGAGTCCGTCGCAATGTACAACCGGTCGCCGCTTGGCGTAGTGGTGAGTGCACGCACCTGGTGGTCCAGATGCACGGAAGGCACCAACTCGAGTCCGCGGCTGCGCAGGCCGATCAGCCCCGAGTCCACCGTGAAATAGATCCGGTCGCCCACCACCGTCGTCATGGCGCTCGCGAAGCGCGGGAGCCGCGCCGTGTCGGTGATGACGGAATCGGGCGGGTGCATCTGCCAGATTGTCGTCCCCCCGGGACGGTCGGCCAGAATCAACAGCGATCCGTCGGGCTCGGGGAACAGACTGCGCGCGGGCGCGGGCGGCGTGAACGACCAGCTCCCCGTGGGGGTGAGCCGCGTGACGCTGCCTTTCGTTGTGATCCCATAGATCGTCGACCCGTCGTCCGTGGAGAGATGCGTCAGCTTGACTTTGCGGTCGCGCGTAATGTCGCCGAGACGCAGGTCGACGCGAACCGGCGCACCCTTGTCGTCCACCGCCGCGACCATGCCCAGCTCCGGATCGAAGCCCAGGATGCGCGCGATCGCCGGAGACCTGGTCCCGGACGTCCAGATCGCGGAATCGAGTCGCGGGAAGGCATACGCGCGCACATGGCCGCTCGTGCGCGGAAAGCGCAGCACGATCTGGTCAGGCCCGGACGCGGGCGTGGCAGCGGGAGTGGCGGCTGGCGTTGCGGCTGGCGTACCGGGGCGCTCGGAGCCCCCGCACGCCGTCAGTGCGAGCCCAAGCGCGAAAGCCACAGGGATGGATACGGTTCGCACCGCAGAAAACTACCGGGCGGAGGAAGGGCGTTCAAGAGGACGGGCCTCGCCCGCGGTCCAGTCCCCGAATGGATGGTGGATGCTCAGAACGGCGGATAGAGCGAGAATTGCCACACGCCCTTGTGATGTGGTGCATCCATGGGGATGGCGTAGTCCCATCGCAGGATCACGTAATTGAACAGATTGATGCGCAGGCTGAATCCGTGGCTGGTGAGCAGGCTGCGCACGTATGCCGGATTGTCCAGGCTCGCGCGATGGAACTCCACGCGCTGCCCCGAGAACCACGCCGTGCCGGCATCGAAGAAGAACGCGCCTTCCACCGCCGGTATCGGCACGACGCCGGCAATGGTCCCCCCGCGCACCAGCGGAAAGCGCAGTTCCGCGTTGGCAAACGCCAGACTGCTGCCCAGCACCGGTGAACAGCGGTACAGTCGCTGGGCACCGGTGAGGGGGCAGTTCTGGTCCGTTGCCTGGAAGGTGTTGATGTCGTAGCCCCGGATGAGCGCGGTGTAGCCGAGGTACTTGCGCAGCGTATCGGCATCGCGTCCGAGCGATGAATACACGGTGGCGCGCGTCGCCAGTGTGAGATAGTTGAACAGAATGGGGTCGTAGCGCCGGTAGTCGCCGAGCAGCTCCGTCCACTTGTAGTTGCCGATCGCGGGCTGCACCTGAACGCGATACCGCCGGCCGTAGATTGGCGCCGTCGCGCCCCAGAGCACGTTGTCGGAGACGTACGCCAGCACCGGCTGGATGAAGTTCACGGTGCGGCCGTTGGACTCGGTCTCGGCGTAGTCGGATGGATTCGACTGTGTGGCGTCGAAATCCCGCGTGAACACCAGATCCGAGCGATTCAGACTGGTCGCGCGCAATCCTATCTCGGCGCGCGTGAACCGATCGAATGGATACACCGACATCGCGAACGCCTGACGGATGAGGTAACGCGTGACGATGGTCGTCTCGCGATACCCGGTCTGCGTGGGCTCCAGCGAATAGCCGTTGCCGAAGAACTCCGGCTGCTGCATGAGACCCGCCGTGTACTGAAATCGTCGCGACAGGTTGGTATACGCGGCGAAGAGCTGCGCCTCGCTGATGCGCCCATTCAGCCCAAGCGCGAACGCGAGCTGGTCGTTGCCCACCATGTCGCTCAGCACGATGGCCGTGCCGCCGTACACGCCGCCGCCGAAGCTGTTCGGCGTGTATCCCACGGTGGGCTGCGCCACGTAGTCAGGTGAGTAGCGCGTGTGATAGCTGTAGCGCTTGAAATGGGTCGTGTCCGGAAGCACCAGGGCGCCGCTGTCCAGGAGCGCGGCCACGGTCATGCGCGCCGGCGGCGCCAGCGACTTCGTCATGCCGGGCAACTGATTTGATGCCCGGACGCCCGTATCGCCCAGGTAATACGAGCTGCCGGCGCGCGAGCCGGCCGGGATCTCGCCGCGCGCGAGGCTCGCCACCGTGGCGCTGTCCACCGGCATGCCGCGCGCCGCAATGGCCGCGGCAGGCGGGCCGTCGCGATAGGGTTCACGCGCCAGCGTCCGCGGGTTGTCCACGGTCCACACCGAGTAGTCGCCGTTTTCGTAGTACGTGAACGCCAACCGGTCGGCGTCGCGCGCCCACGAGATCGCCGGGCTCACCTCGGTGATCGCTGTCACGCCACCAACCACGTGCGTGAGCTGATACTGCTGCCGGGAATTCAGATCGTAGAGGAACAGATTCTCGATACCCGAGCGATTGCTGACGTACGCCAGCGACCGGGAGTCGGGTGCCCACATCGGGTTGATGTTGAGGCCGGCCTGGTTCGGCAGCAGCTCGATACGTCCGCTGGCGAGGTCGTACAGCGCAATGCGCAGCTTGGGGAAGTGGAGCATCGCGAGCTCGGCGGGCGCCCCGCGGTCGGTGGCGAATGCCAGCGTCGAACCGTCGGGCGACCACTCCGGCTGCAGGTCCGCGTACTTGTCGTTGGTGAGCTGGCGCAGATCGCTGCCGTCGGCATTCACGGTGTACAGATCGGTGATGCCGCCGTGATCGCCGCTGAAGACGAGACGATGCCCATCGGGCGACCAGCTCGGACTCGTGATGCCATCCAGCGGCAGCTCAATGCGCGCGATGCGCTTGCGCTGCGCGACGTCGAGGATGTAGAGCAGCTCCTTGCCCTGGCCGAGCGCGGTGAAGGCCAGCAGGCGGCCATCCGGCGAGAACGCGCTCTGCGAGTAGAGGATCTGCAGTTCCTGCACGTTCGGATCGAACGTGCTTTTCACCAGACGCGTGATGCGCTTGCCGGTGCGCGCATCGGCCAGCCAGAGGTCAATGAACACCTGGCCGCGCAGGAAGCTGCCGGTGGAGAGGAACGCGACGTACCGGCCGTCCGGCGAGAGCGACGGGGCCAGGAAGATTTCGCCGCCCGTACGTCGCTTGCTGAGCAGTGGCCTGGCGAAGTGCCGCGGCCGCTCGAGCGACGCGATCTGCGGCAGGTGTTGAACCTGCATGGCTTCGCGCCACTGGTCGCCCAGATCGGCGAGCTCCTGTCCGGTCTCCAGCTTGAACGCGCGCTCGATGCCCATTGCCGGCACGTCGCTCAGGATCGCCCCCACCACGTCGTCGCCCCAGCGTTGGGCCACGTAGGCCCAGAATGCCTCGCCATACCGATAGGGGAAATACAGATCGGGGCGACGCGTCATCTGCTCGATCGAGGGCAGATTCCCGTTGAGCGCCGCGTCACGAATCACCGTGGCGGTGTGCGGGTCATCGGGTCCGATCGAGAGATACTCCGCCATGCCTTCCATGAACCAGAGCGGCGGATTCACCTGCGAGAGCGACTGCAGCGCGCTGCCCGGGCCGTGCCCGCGCTGGAAGACGTCGAACTGGAACTCGTGCACCATCTCGTGCGTGAGCACGTGCTCGAACGAGCGGTAGTCGCCGGTGAAGGGCAGCAGCATCCGGTCGCGGCCGGGTTCGGTCACGCCGCCCGTGCCCTCGCCCAGATCGCCGGTCACGTTGTTCTGACCGAAATCCGCGCGCGACGCAAACACCATGATCGGCTTCTTCTCGCGGAAGTCGTGGTGCAGGATGCGCGAGAGCCGCGCATACGCGCGCTCGGCCATCCGTGCCGCATCCAGCGCGGCAACGCGCTCGTCGGGATAGTAGTGCACCAGGAAGTGCTCGGTCTCGATGACCTGCCAGTCGAAGTGCCGATACTCGACCTGGTTCTTGCCAAAGTACTCCTGACCGTGCGCCGGCAGTGCGCCGAACGTGCCCACGGTGAGTGCCACCCCGAGGAGCCACGTCCGGTGCCTGCTCATGCCCCCGTGTCCCCCGGGTCGATCGCGATCACGGCCGCATCACCCCAGAGCCGCTCGAGCTGGTAGAAGTCGCGCAGCGAGGGGTGAAAGACGTGAACGACGAAGTCGACGAAGTCGAGCAGCACCCAGCGACCCTGTTGCAATCCCTCCGCATGATGCGCGCGGACGCCGCCGCGCCGCATCTCTTCCATGACGTGCTCGGCAATCGCGCGGACGTGCGTGTCCGATGTTCCGCTCGCGATCACGAAGTAGTCCGTGGCGTCGCTGATGCCCGCGAGATCCAGCAGGACGACGTCGCGCGCCTTGAGGTCCAGGCAGAGTGCCGCCGCGTTGCGGGCATGTTCGAGAGAAAGCGACCTGACCGGAGCCGCCGGTGCGGCGGCTCTGGAGCGTGCCCTGGCTGACATGTTCAAGAACCGTCCTGCTCGACAAGGGTTGCAGCGCCCTGCAGGGCCGCCGTTCCGCCAATATGCATCATCGTCGCGCGCGACGCAGCACGCGCCAATTTCCGTTGCACTGTAAACGAACGCGCCGGGCAGCAAC
>JBOHTE010000725.1:0-3626 GCA_050733555.1 Gemmatimonadaceae bacterium
GCCGAACACCCCGCCGGAGATCACGTGCTGCTGGTGGCCGAAGTGGTGGAAGCGGGAGAGCAGCGCGAGGCGAAGACACTGACGCTGGACGAGACGGGCTTTCGCTACGCCGGTTGAGGCGCCGCGACAGGGCGGCGCGGCGCGCTAGCCGCGCGTCATCCCGTCCCGGATATCGAGCAGAATCTCGAAGTAGAGCTGCTCGCGGCGATACGCGAAATCGAGCGTGGCCATCTGGGAGTCGTCACCCGTGTTCTTCGCGCGGTCAAACGCCTCACGGTACATCTCGTCCAGGTTGGCGAGAATGCGATCACGGGAACGGGACATGTCAATCTTCTCGAGGGCTTGGAGGATGAGACGCGGCGGCTCCAGCGGGGCGGGTGCGCGCAGCTGTGCGTCGGCCTGCTTGATGAGCAGCCGCTTTGCCGCCCCCATGAGCGCGCGACGAGGATTCGTTGGACCGGGCATGCGCTACAAGCGTAACACCATCGCGTCCGAAGCGGGAATGTCCAGGCTCGCCTCGGAAGCTTCTCCCTCGCGCCCCGCTGCGTCCGCGAGCCTCCGGGTGCCCCATGGCTATTCGACGAGCCGGCGCGCCGCACGCAGGACCCGGTCCGCGTACCGTCCGGGCGATTCATCCGCCGCGCGCGGGGGCAGCACATAGCGCTCCTCCTCCGCTCGTGGCGCGCGGCCGGTTGTGATCATGCGATCGCCGCCCGCTTCCGACACCGCAGACTCGAAACGCTCCACGGCCGTCTGCATGTCGGAGAGTTGCAGCGTGCTCTCCCGCCCCGTGAGCTCCACGCCGCAGGCGCGGAGCTGGCCGATGACGCGCGCCGTGACGCTGTCGAGCTCGCGTTCGCGTTCGAATTGTGCCGACCGCGAACCGGCCGGATCGTGACTTGGTGTCATCGTGAAGTCCCTCCTGCCTGAAGCCGATGAAACACCGCATCCTCCACCACCCTGCCACCCTTGAGATGCTCTACAACAATGCGCTCCAGAAGCGCCGCTGTCACCCCTGCATACCAGATCCCGTCCGGATAGACCACCACGATGGGCCCGCCCGCACAGACGCCCAGGCAGGGCGTCTCGCCCCGCTTCACCCGGTCCGCACCGAACAACAGCCCCTCCCGTTGCAGCAGGCTCGCCAGCAGTGTGTACAGCTCGCGCCCCGTTCGCTCCGGCGCGCAGAAGCCACCCGTGCAGATGAGCACGTGGCGCGCGTACGGTTCCATGGTCGGCAGCATCAGCACTCCTTGCTGGGCTATTCTATCGCGCCGAGCCGCCGATGCCAGTGGCGACGGCTCCGAGAGCCAGCACTATTGCGCACGAGCCGCCGCGGGCCGAAGGTTGTGGACGTCGCGATGGCTGCTTCAGGTCATCCGGATGTACATCACCGTTGGCTCCGCCGCGGAGTGATCCATGCTCACAGCGACTACGCTCGCCGGTGACCTCACCGCGGTGCGCATCGACGTTCCCGCCTCCACGCGGCCACCGATTCTTTTCATACACGGCCTGTTCGGCGGCGCATGGCAGTTCGAGGCGCTGCAGTGCTGGTTCGCTGATCACGGCTATTCCAGCGTCGCCATCAATCTCCGCGGTCACCACGCGAGCCGTCCCGTCCCGGACATCGGCAACGTGTCCGTGCTGGAGTACGTGGACGACGCACTCGGCGCGGCGCGCGACATGGCGAACCCCATCGTGTTCGGCCACTCCATGGGCGGCTTCATCGCGCAGAAGCTCGCCGAGTGCGACGCGGTGTGCGCAGCGGTACTGGTGTGCGCCGCGCCGCCCAGAGGGATCAGCGTCGCGAGCCCGTCCCTCTTCGTGCGACAGATGAAGCATGCCCCGTCCATCCTCTTCTCGCGTCCGTTGATCATGGACCAGGCCGACGCGGACGCACTCGTTTTCAATCGCATGCCACGCGAACGACACGCGGCGCTGCTCGCGCGCTTCGTGCCCGACAGTGGACGGGTGGGACGCGAGCTGACACTGGGCACCGTGGCGGTGGACGAGCGCCGCGTGCGCTGTCCCGTTGCCTCCATTGCCGCGACCGAGGACCAGTTCGTCGTTCCGCGCGTGGCGCGCGCGCTCGCGCAGAAGTACCGTGGCGCCTATCGCGAATTCGAGGATCACGGCCACTACATCATTGCCGAGCCCGGCTGGGAGCTGATGGCCGAGGAGATCGAATCCTGGCTGTCGCAACACGCCCGAGTGGCGGACGACGCCTGACGTCCGGTCACACGAGCACCATATGCCCGTACCCGCACTGGTTCATCCAGGGTGCGGGGTCATCGTGCGCGGCGCGGCGGAACGGCGCACCCGGTCCATCCGTTGGACCAGTATATCCCACACTCGGCGAAACATGTCATCTCCCGAATATTGGCTCCGCGGCCCTCTCCCCGGCGTGGACCCCTACCTCATGCCCGCAGCCCACGCGCTGATGCAGTCGTCGGACGACATCGAGCGGGCGGCGCACACGCTGGACGCCGAGCAGCTCTGGGTCAAGCCCGGTGGAGCGGCGTCGGCCGGCTTTCATCTCCGGCACATCGCGGGGAGCATTGACCGGCTGCTCACGTACGCGCGCGGCGACGCGCTGAGCGACGCGCAGTTTGCCGCGCTGCGCGTTGAACAGGAGCCCGGCGACCCCGAGGACGATGCCGCGACGCTGTTGCAGCAGGCCCAGCAGGCGATCCATGGCGCACTGGACGTGCTCCGTGCGACGCCGCGGGAATCGCTGCTCCAGCCGCGCGCCGTGGGGCGATCGCAACTTCCCACCAACGTCCTTGGCCTCCTCGTGCACGTGGCCGAGCACACGCAACGGCACACCGGTCAGCTCATCACCACGGCAAAGGTGGTCACGGCGCTGGCACAGATCGCGCAGCAAACGCGTTGATCTCTCTTCTCATCATCGATGACTCACGGAGGTGACCTCATGGCACAGAAGACCGCTTCACGCACGCACGCATCACGAGCGATATCGCGGGCGCCGTCGTCCGACCGCGCTGCCGCGACACCGCGACTCTTTCGCACGAAGAACGACATCCCGGAAAGCACACGCATCCAGGTGATCGGACTGCTCAACCAGCGGCTGGCTGATGCCATTGACCTTCAAACACAGTGCAAGCAGGCGCACTGGAACGTGAAGGGGCCGTCGTTCATCGCGCTGCACGAGCTGTTCGACGACGTGGATGAAGCCGTGGAGGGCTACATTGATCTCATCGCCGAGCGTGTCGTGCAGCTCGGAGGCGTGGCGGAAGGCACCGCGCGGGTGGTCGCCGAGCGTTCGGCGCTCGATGTTTATCCGCTCGTGCTGTCCAATGGGCTGGACCACGTGGACGCGCTGTCGAACGCGCTCGCAGCGTTCGGGCGCACAGTCCGGCTGGGGATCGAGGAAATGGATGAACTGAGCGATGCCGACTCCGCGGACATTCTCACCGAGATTTCACGCGGCGTGGACAAGTACCTCTGGTTCGTCGAGGCGCACCAGCAGAGCGATCCCGATCTGGATCACGCCGGGAACGGTCGCGGCAAGTAGGACCGGTGAAGGAGCGGCCCATGGGGCAGCCCCTTCGTGGCACCGGTGCAGCAGAGGGGCAGCCCCATGGGGCTGCCCCTCTGCTGCACCG
>JBOHTE010000726.1:0-1984 GCA_050733555.1 Gemmatimonadaceae bacterium
CGTTCGTGCAGTGCGCTGCGCTTCGCGGCTAGAAGCGCACGCCAAAGCGGATGGGGATCATCTTCGCCGAGCCGCCGGTGAGGCTGATGAGTTGCCAGTCGGCTTCGAGGAAGGTGCTCATGCCCGACAGTTCGAATTCGAGACCGCCACCCAGGTCGAAGCCGAACTTGTTCTCGCTGTTGGAGCAGGTCTCGAGCACGCCGGTGCAGTCGCTCCCGACGCCTGTGTGGACTGCGCCCGCGCCGTCGTGGCAGCCAGCGCGAGGCCCATGGCGACACCAATCATCGAACGCTTCAGCATGATCACTTTCTCCTGTAGCATGGTCTGTGGATCGCGATGCGAATCGCGCCCGCAGGCCGTGACGTACCCGGTTGCGAGTGCCCGTGCAGCCGACGTGTGACACGGCTCCGGAATGGACGACGGATACTCCTGGCAAGGAACGGCACGAGACACGCCGTCGGATACTCTACGCGCGCACCAGATTGGGTGACTGACCGGCTACTGTTGGGATACTGACGGCTCACCACAACGTCTTGACGACGGCAGCGATGCATAGCTGAAGCGCAAAAAGGGCCAGGCTGCCTGTGGCGCCTGGCCCCCTCGCTCTCCGTTTTACGGCTCGTCTAGCTCAATACCGCCTCCAGCTTCGCCAACCCGTCGCTCAGCTCCTCCCGCGTTGCGACCAGTGGCGGCAGCAGCCGCACCGTGAACTCGCCCGCTGAACACACCAGCAGCCCCGCCTCGCGCGCCGCTGCCACCACCTCGCCAGCCGGCTGCATCACGTCAATGCCCCACATGTACCCCAGGCCGCGCACCGCGCGTACGCGCCGCGTCCGCTGCGCCATGTCTCGCAGCACCTCCCCCAACCATTCGCCATTGGCCCGGACCGCCGCCAGCAGCGCCGGATCCGCCAGCCGGTCCAGCACGTGCAGCGCCACGCTGCACACCAGCGGACCGCCGCCGAACGTCGTGCCGTGATCGCCCGGGTGCAGCGTTCGCGCGATCTCGCCCGACATGAGCACCGCGCCCATGGGCAGACCGCCCGCGAGCGGCTTGGCCAGCGTGAGAATGTCCGGAATGATCTCGGAGCGCTCGTGCGCGAACAACCACCCCGTCCGGCCCAGTCCGCACTGGATCTCGTCCAGGATCAGCGCCACGCCGCGTTCCCGCGTGAGCGCGCGCAGCGCACGCAGATAGTCGGGCTCCAGCACCCGCACGCCGCCTTCGCCCTGCACCGGCTCCACGATGAGCGCCGCCGTGGCATTCGCGTCGAGCACCCGATCCAGTGTGCGCAGGTCGCGCTCCACCACGTGCACGCCCGGCGTGAGCGGCCGGAATGGCGCCCGATACTTCGGCCGGTCCGTGGCGGCCAGCGTCGCGAACAACCGGCCGTGAAAGCCGCCGCGCAGCGCGATGATCTCATGCTTCTCCGCGCCGCCAACCTCCCGCGCCCAGCGCCGCGCGAACTTGAATGCCCCCTCGTTCGCTTCGGCGCCCGAGTTGCAGAAGAACACGCTCGAAAGCGCGGACCGCGCCACCAGAGCCTCCGCCAGCCGCGCCGCCGGCGCCGTACGAAACAGGTTCGACGTATGCACCAGACCCGTCGCCACGGCGTCCTGAATGCTCGCCGCCACACCGGCGTCACCGTGCCCCAGCGCCATCACGCCAATACCGCTCGTGAAGTCCAGGTACCCGCGGCCCGCGCTGTCGAATACCTGCACGCCCGCGCCGCGCACCAGTTCCATGGGCGGCTGGCGATAGACGCCAAGCAACGCCGAATCTTCGGCGGGCGCAGGCGCAGGTGCGGGCGTGATCGCCGGCATCGTGGCAGCCGCCGTCCCCGCGCGCTGTTCGAGCGTCAACCGCGCCCTGGGTGCGACATCGGGCACCGCCGGCACATCCACCGGCGTGAGAGTTTCTGCTGGAAGAGCCGTCATACGAAACTCCGCGAGGGAGTGAGAATGGTGCCGCGATCCGGATCGAG
>JBOHTE010000727.1:0-4003 GCA_050733555.1 Gemmatimonadaceae bacterium
ATCTCGGCCCAGTCCTGCGCCTCGGTCCCTCCCGCCCCCGCGCTGATTTCCACCATGGCATTACGGTGATCGTCCGGGCCGCGCAGCAGCGAGCGCAGCTCGAAGGCAGGAATCTCCGAATCGAGCGCAACGAGCTCGCGCTCCAGTTCGGCTGCCATGTCTGCATCCGCCTCCGCCTCGAGCAACTCTTCCATTTCCCGGATCGTGCGCACGCGCGCTGTCAGCCGATCGAAGGGCTCCACCCACTCCTTGAGCTCCTTGACCTCCTGAATCACCGTCTGGGCGCGTTCATGGTCGTCCCAGAAGCCGTTCCGGGACATGCGCTCCTCGCGCTCGGTCAGCGCTCGCCGCTTGCCGTCGACGTCAAAGATACCCCCGAAGTTCGTCGAGGCGATCCTGATGCTGGCGAAGTCTGCGCGCGCGATCCGATTCCGACATGTGGTCTCCCTGCGCCGCGCCTTCGGCGGCCGTGCGGCGGGTCATGGTGTGTCGTACGACACGAGCCGCCCCGCCATGCTGGCGCCGGACGGCTCGTGAGCCTGAAGCAATATAGCTGGTAGTGGCCGCTGGCCGCTGGCCGCTGGCCGCTGGTCACCGATCAGAAGACCTTCTTTCCTCCCGCCAGCACCTCGTTGAGCGCATCCTGGAAGTGCGTGGTGCTCTCCGCGAATTCGCGTCCCATCTGGTCCACGTATTCCTCGTAGCTCTTCTTGATCTCCTCGCGGAACAGCTCGCGCAGCGTACCGGTGCGGAGACCATCGGCATGCTTTTCGGGGAAGTACGCCATGATGTCCGACACGAGCGCGCGCGCCAGGCGCCTGGCCTTGACGTTGGGATCATTGGCCAGGAAAGGATTGATCGGCGCGCGTGTTGGCCGGGGTGCCGCTGGCGGTGCCGCTGGCGAAGCCGCTGCCAGAGCGGACGATGCCGGCTGTTGCGCGCGCGGCTGCACGGGGCGCTCCGGCACGGGAGGGGGCGCGGCAGAGGGCGCGGGTGACATGGGCGCAACGGGCCGCGCCGCGGCTATCGTTGAGGGAGCCGACGGGCCGCTCTGGCGCGGCACCGGTCCCGTGACGCGAGGTGCGGGAGCGCGCGACGGAGATGCGGGCGCCGGAGGCGCCGCTGGCGCTGCCTGCCTGGGCACCGCTGCTGACGTCGGGGCCAACGTCCGAAACACGGCCGGCGTCGGATGCGCGGCCGCGACAGTGGCCGACGCGGGCGTCATGACTGGCTGCGCTCTGGGCGTTGGTGTCGAGACTGGGGCGGGAACCGATGCGGTGAAGTCGCTCTCAATACGCCCTGTCGAACCGATCGGAATCACCCCACCGCATACCGAGCAGCGCGCACGGACACCGGACACAGGTACCTTGGCAGGATCCACGCGAAAGACGGATCTGCACTCCGGGCAGGAAACGTTCATGACCTTTCTGTCAGCGTAGCGGGTAAGGCATCACTCATTGGCGCCGACGGCGGCGTCCACGGCCGCGTCGTGCCGCCGGTCCACCACGTAGACCGACCCGGGAAGTGTCTTCGCATAGCTCTTCATCTCCGTCGCGAGCTCACTCACCTGCGCCGCATGCGAGAACACGCGCCGCTCGTTCGTGACGATGCCGATGCTCACGGTCATGAGCGGGACCCGGTGGAGCTGCCCGCGGCGATCCTTGCCGAAGTAATAGCCGGCGTTCCGATCCTGCTCGGAATACTGATACGGCACCAGCGAGTCGAAGATCTCGACGATTTCGCTCGCGGTCGGTGCCGCATCCAGGAGCGGAACCATGAAAATAAAGTCGTCGCCACCAATATGTCCCACAAAGCCATCCGTCGGACAGGTGCCCCGCACGACGTCGTGGAGGATCCGGGCCAGCAGCCGGATGACGCGATCGCCCTCGAAGTAGCTGTAGCGATCGTTGTATTCCTTGAAGTGATCGAGGTCCGCGTAGCAGACGGCGAACAGTTCGCCGGTGGCGATGCGCCGCGCAATTTCCTCCTCGATTTCCGGCGCACCTGGCAGCCGCGTTGACGGGTGCACGCGCACGTCGCGCTCCGCACGGCGGAGGAGTACGGCCAGGCGCAGCTCCGCCTCGGGGTGGGGCATGCCGGCGGAGAGCACCTCGTCCGCGCCAGCGGCGAACGCGGCGGCAATCGCCGCGGCACCCGTGGCGACCAGCGTGGCAGCCGGCACGACCGCTGTGTAGGAATCACTCTTGAGACGGGCGCAGGCGGCGAGCACCGCCTCCGCGTCACTGCGCGCGTCGCTGCGCGCGTCGAACAGCGCCAGCACCGGCCGGCCGCGGAGCGCGCGACCCATGAGATCATCCGCATCCGCGCACGGCTCGAGCGCCAGCCCGCGCGCCTCGAGCCAGGCGCTCAGATACGCGGGTGGAGCTGATTCAGTCGTTCGTGGCGAAAAATAGACGGCCTGCGGAATGGCCACTCCAGATCATCCTCAGAATGCACTCACGCCGATCGGTCGCGCGCGAATTACGCCAGCGGCCGCGGCGCGCGGAGCCGGCCGCTTCAGCATGGACGATCGGCCGGAAACGAACGCAACGGTAGATATCCCTTTGAGATGCCATGCGAACGCGCTCCATTCCTCAGACGGGCGCGGCCTCGTCAATGAGCATGATCGGGATGTCATCGCGAATGGGATAGGACAGGTGACATGCATGACAGATGAGGCACTGCTCCGTGTCACGATATTCGAGCGCACCCTTGCAGCGCGGACAGACGAGCAGATCGCGCAGCTCCGGCGAGAGACTCATGAGGCGGAATCCTCCGGAAGACGGTAGCCCAGACGGCGCAGCGTGCGTGCATCGCGCCGCCAGTTCGGAAGCACCTTGACCCACAGATCGAGATATACGGCTGCGCCGACCAGCTCCTCGATCTTGACTCGCGCGGCACGCCCGATGTCCCGAATGCGCGCACCCTTGTGCCCGATGAGGATGCGCTTCTGGCTGTCGCGCTCCACGTGCATGACTGCGCGAATGTACACTGGTCGCCGCTCCTCGCGAAACTCCTCGATGACGCAGGCGACGCTGTAGGGGACCTCATCGTCCAGTTGCTCGAGCGCGGTCTCGCGAATGCACTCGCTCGCGAAAAACCGGAGGGGCTGCGTGGCGATGTCCTCGGCGGGATAGAGGAAGGGACTCTCGGGCAGCGCATTCGTGAGGTGCCGCAGCAGCGCGTCGACACCGTCCCCGGTGCGCGCCGAAAGCAGGAGCGCCGTGGGGCGCGCCTTGAGTAGCGCGTCACGCTGATCCGGCTTCAGAGCGTCCATCTTGTTGAGCGCGAGGATCACGGGGGCGTGGAGTGCCGTGTCCAGGCCGGCGGCCTCCTCGAGCGGGGGCGGCGGGCCATCCACCGCATCGGCCAGGTAGACGATGACATCCGCATCCTCGAGCGCGCGACGCGCTGCGGCCTGCATGGCACGCTGCAAGGCGTAGCGCGGGTTGAGGAGGCCCGGCGTATCGGTCACGATCATCTGCGTGTCCGCGGTGCTCAGAATGCCGACGACGCGATCGCGGGTGGATTGCGGCTTGGGGCTCGTGATGCTGAGCTTCTGGCCCACGATCCGATTGAGCAGGGTGGACTTCCCCGCGTTGGGCCTGCCCACGACGGTGACGATGCCGGATCTGGTCATGGCAATGGGAATCATAGCAGAGCGTGGGGACCGGAGACAGCGTGGGGCGGATGCGACGCAGCCCCCGGCTGCAGAAACGCAACCGGGGGCTGGGTCACAGAAGTGCCGGCGACGGCCTACTCTCCCGCGCCCTCTCGGGCGGAGTACCATCGGCGCTGTAGGTCTTAACGATCGTGTTCGGGATGGGAACGAGTGTGGCCCCTACGCTCTGGTCGCCAGCGATTGTCGTGCAAAGGAAAGACAATCGGAGTGGTGTAGACCGTGACAAGAAAATCCATAAACAGCGCGGGCTCTGCTTGCAGTCCTCCTGTGGGAGGAGTCAAGCCACACGTGCGTTTTGTACCGCTGCGCTCGGAGTGGTTT
>JBOHTE010000728.1:0-1678 GCA_050733555.1 Gemmatimonadaceae bacterium
CCCAATCGCCGGCGCCCGCACCGCCCGCGCCATCCACCGACTCCGTCCGCCTCGGCGCGCTCCAGGACTCCGCCGTCGCCCGCGATCCGCGCGCCGCGCAGCTCGCGCTCCAGCGCCAGCGCACGGCGCTCATGCTCGACAACATCGCCGCCGAACAGTTGCCCTCGCTCCGCGCCACCGGCCAGGCCCAGTATCAGTCGGACGTCACGCGCGTCGGTATCACCCTGCCTGGCGGCATGACGATCCCCACGCCGCCGCACGACACGTACGACGCCTATCTCAGCGTACGCGAGCCGCTCCTCGACCCCTCGCGCGCATCGCGGCGCGCCGTGGCCCGGGCGCAGCTCGCGCAATCCGGGTCCGCGGTGCACACCGCGCTCTATGCTCTCCGCCAGCAGGTGAACGACGCCTTCTTCGACGCGCTCACGCTGCAGGCCGAACAGGCGGAGCTCGACGCCGCCATCACGAGTCTCCGCACGCAACTCGCCGTGGCCTCCAGCCGCGTGCGCAACGGCGCAGCGCTCCCTGGCGACTCCGCGGCGATCATGGCCGCGCTCCTCCGTCGCCAGCAGGACCGCGCCCAGCTCGACGCCAGTCGCGTCGCGTCGCTGGCCGTCCTCGCCGATCTCACGGGAGACACGCTCACCGCGCACGAGGCGCTCGCGCGTCCCGACCTCGGCAGCGCCGCCGCGCGCGCGCGCAGCGCGGCCGACACGCTTCGCGCACGCCCCGAGTACGCGCAGTATGCCGCGTCGCGCGCGCTGCTTGGCACGCAGGAACAACAGGTCGCGGCCGCCACACGCCCGCAGCTCGCCGCATTCACGCGCGCGGGCTACGGCCGGCCGGGGCTCGACATGCTGAGCGACCGGTTCGAGTGGTACTGGCTGGCCGGCGTGCAGGTGCAGTGGGCGCCCTTCACCTGGGGCTCCAACAGCCGCGACCAGCAGTCGCTCGACATCCAGCAGCGGCTCGTCGCCACCGAAGAGTCCGCGTTTCGTGCTGCGCTGCGCCGGTCCTCCACCCGCGCCACGGCGCAGCTCGACTTTCTGGAGCATGCGCTCGCCTCCGACAGCAGCATCGTCGCGCTCCGGGAGGAGTCGGCGCGCGAAGCCCGACTCCGCTACGGCGAGAGCGTGATCACCGCCGCCGATTACGTGGACCGCGAAACCGATCTCCTCAACGCGCGCCTCACCCGCGCCACACACCGCGTGCAGCTCTCACAGGCGCGCGCGAACTACCTCACCATGCTCGGCATCGAGGTGCAGTGATGCGCTCCGCCTTCACCATTGCAGCGGCGGCCGCCGCGTTCATTCTCGCGGCCTGCTCGCAGACGCCCACGCCCGACGCGTACGGAAACTTCGAGGCCACCGAGGTCGTGGTCTCCGCGCAGACGAGCGGCCAGCTCCTCTCTTATCGTCTCGTGGAAGGCGACACCGTGTCGCGGGGCGCGCGCGTTGCCGTGATCGACACCACGCAGCTCGCGCTGCAGAACGCGCAGTTCGCCGCGCAACGCGCCGCCGCCGGCGCGCAGGTACGGCAGGTGTCCGACCAACTGGGCGCGCTCGAAGTCCAGCACGAGATCGCGCAGCGCGCCTACGCGCGCACGCAGCGCCTGTACGATGACAAGGCCGCCACCGCGCAGCAGCTCGATCAGGACGAGCGCAGCGTGCGCGTGCTC
>JBOHTE010000729.1:0-2236 GCA_050733555.1 Gemmatimonadaceae bacterium
GCTTCCAGCCGAGTGGAATGGTGCCCACCAGCGTGCGCCGCTCGGCGGCGAGGCCGAGCTGGTCGAGCAGCTCGCGCGTGCGCTGCGCGATGCGCTCGTCGCTCAGCCCGTAGATGCCGGCGAAGAGTTCGATGTTCTCCTCCACGGTGAGATCCTCGTAGAGTGAGAACCGCTGGCTCATGTAGCCGATGTGGCGGCGGATCTCGTCGGGCTGGCGATACACGTCGTAGCCCGCCACCTTGGCCGCGCCCGACGTGGGCAGCAGAAGTCCGGTGAGCATGCGGATCGCGGTCGTCTTGCCCGCGCCGTTCGCGCCGAGGAAGCCGAACACCTCGCCGCGCCCGACGGAGAAGGAGATGGCGTTCACCGCGGTGAACGCGCCGAAGCGGCGCGTGAGATCACGGGCGACGATGGCGCTGGCGCCCGGGGCGCTCGATGGCGGCGCGGCGGATGCGGGACGGTGCGCAGTCATGCGGCGGCCGGCTGTCCGGGCGCGCCCATGAGCGCCATGAAGACATCTTCGACACCCGCGCCAATGGGGTCGGCGTGCACATCGCGGAATCCGCGCGACCCGAGCCATGTGGTGAGCTCGCGCGCAATGGTGGCGGGTTCGAGATTGGTGCGCGCGTCCGCGTAGTGAATGTCCACGCCAAAGGGGAACGCGGAGTACGCATGCGGAAATTCGCGCAGCGCGCTGAGGAGCGCGTTCCGCCGGGAGCCATGCACCTCGCCCGCGGCGCGCACGGACAGCAGTGGGCGCGGATAGCGCGAGCCGATCATGCCGGGCGCCGCGATCTCGAGAATCTTCCCGTGCTGCACGAGCGCGACGCGGTCGCAGCGGCTCGCCTCGTCCATGTACGGCGTGGAGACGACGATCGTGAGTCCGCTCGCCTTGAGCTCCGCGAGCAGGTCCCAGAATTCGCGGCGGGACACGGCGTCCACACCCGTGGTGGGTTCGTCGAGGAGGAGAATGTCGGGGCGGTGCACGAGCGCGCAGCAGAGGGCGAGCTTCTGCTTCATGCCGCCCGACAGCGCGGCGGCGCGGCGATCGCGGAACGGTTCGATCTGACGGTAAATGGGCGCGATGACATCGGCGGCATCGTCCACGCTCGAACCGAACACGGACGCGAAGAAGCGCAGGTTCTCCTGCACGCTCAGGTCGGGATAAAGCGAGAAGCGTCCCGGCATGTAGCCCACGCGCGAGCGGATGGCCCAGAGATCGCGCACGACGTCGAGGCCGAGCACCTGCGCGCTCCCCGCATCGGGAAGAAGGAGTGTGACGAGAATGCGGAAGAGGGTGGTCTTGCCGGCACCGTCGGGGCCGATGAAGCCGAACAGTTCGGCGGGGTTCACGTCGAACGAGACGCCGTCGAGCGCGACGGTGTTCCCGAAGCGCTTCGCGAGATCGTGCACGACGACCGGATTCATCGCTTGCCTCCGGCGGCGGGTGCGGCGCCAGGTGCCGCCGGTGCGGCACCCAGCGTGATGTCAGCCGGCATGCCGATCTTGAGCACGCCATTCGGGTTGGGAACGCGCACCTTGACGGCGTAGACGAGATCGGCGCGTTCATCCCGGGTCTGCACCGGCGTGGGCGTGAACTCCGCCGTGGAGGACACCCAGGTGATGGTGCCGGGAAGCTGTCGGCGGTGCCCGGAATCCGAGCCGGCGTCCAGTTCGACCGTGACGCGCTGGCCCAGGTGAATGGAGGAGAGCTGCGGCTCGGTGACGTAGGCGCGCAGATCGAGCGAGTCGAGGTTGGCGATGCGGTAGAGCGGCGTGCCGGGCTGCACGAACTCGCCGGTGCGCGCGTAGGAGGCGAGCACCGTGCCGCGCACCGGGTTGGTGACGAGGCTGCGGGCGATAAAGTCGCGGACCTGCGCGGCCCGTGCGGCAACGGCGGCCACGTCGCGGCCGGCGCCGTGCTGCTGGGCGCGCGCGGCGCTGATCTGCGCGGCGAGCACGCGCACGCTGCGCTCGTCCTGATCGAGCTGCTGCGCGGTGGCGGCCTTGTCATCGTACAGACGCTTCGTGCGCGCGTAGGTGCGCTGCGCGATCTCGTGCTGGACTTCGAGCGCGCCCAGTTGGTCGGATACCTGGCGCACCTGCGCGCCGGCTGCCGCGCGCTGCGCGGCGAACTGCGCGTTCTGCAGCGCGAGTTGCGTGGTGTCGATCACGGCGACGCGCGCGCCGCGCGACACGGTGTCGCCTTCCACGAGGCGATACGAGAGGAGCTGGC
>JBOHTE010000730.1:0-5468 GCA_050733555.1 Gemmatimonadaceae bacterium
TTGTAGCGGTGCTGATGACAGGGCATGACCACGCGCGCGTTGGCACGCGCCGCGTCGGCAATGCGATGCGCCTCGGCGCGCGACAGGGCCACGGGCTTCTCACACAGTACGTGATAGCCCTGCTCGATCGCCCACATCGTCAACTCGAGATGCGACGCCGTTGGCGTGCAGATGTCAACGAACTCGATGGGCCCGACCTCGCGCAGCGCATCACGCGTCGCGAAATGGGGCACGCCGTCAACCGGCACTGTTTCACGGTCGCCGTCGACCGTCGCGACGATCTGCAGTCGCGATCGGACCAGTGGATCACGCGTAAGGCCCGGCAGATGTGACCCGCGGGCAATGCCGCCCAGACCAATCAGTGCGCCGCGATAGAGGCGCGGCGTTCGACTTGGGTCCGAATCATCGGGCGCGCCATCGGCCAGCGCCGGCCGTGCCGTGGCGCTCATGACCGGGTCACCCGCTCGGATGCCTCGAGCAGCACATCCTTGAGAATCGCCAGGGCCTCCATCGCGAGCGCTTCCGGAATGACGAGCGGCGGGTTGATGCGGACTTCGGGGTTGTAGATCATCGCCAGCACGCCGCGCGACAGCGCCGTGTCGAAGATCCATCGCGTCAGCGTCTTGTCGAGCAAGGTCCGCGTACCGGGTACCACCAGATCCATTCCGATCATGAGCCCGCGCCCCCGTACATCGCTCACAATGGGGACGTCCACCTCCCACTGCTGCAGCTCCGTGAGCATCTTCTCGCCCAGAGCGCGACTGTGCTCCACGAGGTCTTCCTCGAGAATCGTTTCGAACGTGACGCGCGCGGCGGCGGCGGCCAGCGGGTTTCCGCCGTAGCTGGAGGAACTGCCACTCGGATTGGCCCATGGCCTGGCAAACGCCACCGGTTCGCGGATCAGCAGCCCGCTCATCGGGAATCCGCCCCCGAATCCCTTGCCGACGGTCATGATGTCCGGCACGATGCCCTCGTGCTCCACGCCCCACATTCGACCGGTGCGGCCGAATCCGGTGATCATCTCGTCAGCGATCAGCAACGCGCCCAGCTCGGTGGCAAGCTCCCGCAGCGTTTGCAGAAAACCGAGGGGTGGCACGATGTTGCCTGCCGTCCCCTGGATGGGCTCGACAATGATCGCGGCGATGTCGTTCGCCGTCTCGACCGCGATCTTGCGTCGCAGGAATTCCACGCACGTCCAGTCGCAGGCGGGGAAGGTCTTCTCGAACGGACAGCGCGAGCACGACGCGTATGGTGAGGAATAGCGCCCCGGCATCAACGGGCCGAGACCGTGCTTGAAATTGCTGCCCAGCAGGGGAAGGACGCCGGCCGTCTTGCCGTGGAAACCGCCCCAGAAGCCGATGAATTCGCTGCGTCCGGTGTGTGAGCGCGCCAGGCGCAGCGCAGATTCCACGGCTTCGGCGCCGCTGCTGTAGAACTGCACCCGATTCACATCGCCTGGCGCATGATCGGCCAGCAGCTTTACCAGCGCGGCGCGGTGCTCCGAGGTAAAGCTCCCCACATGAATGCGCGCGATCTGCTTCTGCATGGCCGCCACGTACTTCGGATGCGCATATCCGAGGCTTGCCACGCCAATGCCGGCCATGAGATCGATGTACCGATGGCCGTCCACGTCGAACAGCAGCGCTCCCTCACCGTGATCAATGCAGATCTTGCTGAAGAGCGCGAAACTCTGTGCCCCTGGCGCAAGGTGTTCCTGCTCCGAGTCGAACATCTCTCTCGACTTCACACCCGCTTCCCATGTGGGCGCAATCAACTCCGGCACGGATACCTTCCATCGAATGGTCACGTCGTCGTGGCTCATGCCGCCATGGCACGGCCTCCAAAGTAGGGAGGCTAGGGGTTCGCGGCCAGCAGAGGGAAGGGGTACAAAGGGTTCTTTGCGCCCCCCGCTCAGGCCGGGTCACGTAACGCCAGGACCGGTGTAGCGGTCCTTGAGACAGGCACCCGATTGCCCGGAGCGGCACCGCCGGGCTACACTGTGTAGCATCTGCGGTCGCGTCGTTCGTCGCACGCCTTACTCCTCTGGAACCACACCATGCCGTTTCGCACTCCCAAAGTCGCTGTCGTCGGCGCGCTGCTGTTGCCGCTTGCCGTTGGTGCCTTCCTCCTGGAGTCGGTTCCGGCGCGATCTGGCGCCCGGCTGTTCGATCAGGTCATGGGCCTCGTCTCCGATCGCTATGTCGACAGCGTCGGCACCCAGGATCTCTATGAGAAGGCGGCGCGGGGACTCGTGAAGGAGCTGCAGGACCCGTACGCGGCGCTCTATTCGCCCAAGCAGTTGCAGCAGTTTAATCTTGCCACGGGCGGACACTATGGTGGGCTGGGGATGCTCGTGGAGGACCAGCACGGCACCGTCGTGGTGAACCGCGTCTATCCGCACACGCCGGCCGAGAGTGGCGGCGTGCATGCCGGCGATCAGATTTCCTCCGTGAACGGCAAGTCGACGCACGGCTGGGAACTGTCGCAGGTGACGGACGCGCTCAAGGGAACGCCGGGGACGCAGGTGCAGGTCGGCTTCACCCGGTCTGGTGTGGACGCGCCCATCGGGGTCACGTTCACGCGGGCGATCATTCACATCCCGGCCGTGCCCTTCAGCCTCATGCTGGACGGACACGTTGGCTACATCCCGCTGCTGCAGTTCAACGAGACGGCGGGGAACGAGCTCTCGCAGTCCGTGGAACGCCTCACGAACGCCGGGGCCAAGGGACTCGTGATCGACCTGCGCGGCAACGGTGGGGGCATCGTGGATCAGGCCATTGCCATCTCGAATCTCTTTCTCAAGAAGGGCTCGGAGATTCTCGTCGTGCGCTCACGCGGCGGGGAGGTGCAGAAGTACGTCGCCCAGGACTCGCCGGCCGTACCCACGATTCCCCTGATCGTGCTCGTGGACGGCTATACGGCATCCGCGAGCGAGATCGTGGCGGGCGCCCTGCAGGATCACGACCGCGCGCTCATCCTGGGTACGACGTCGTTCGGCAAGGGACTCGTCCAGTCGCTCTTCCCGCTCGACGGCGGCTGGGCGCTCAAACTCACCACCGCCAAGTGGTACACGCCGAGCGGGCGGTCCATCCAGAAGGAACGCAAACTCGTTGACGGCAGGCTCGTCGAGGTGGTGCCCGATTCCATGGAGACCGATTCCATGCGGCGCGCGCGCCCGAAGTACAAGAGCGACGCGGGGCGAGTGGTGTACGGTGGTGGCGCCATTTCTCCGGACGTCGTCGTGCCGCCCGATACGCTCTCGAGCGTGGAGCAGGAGTTGCTGCGCGCGGTCACACCCAAGTCACAGGACTTTGCTGTCACGCTGTCCACCTACGCGTTCGCCCTCAAGGACTCGGTAAGACCGGATTTCACGGTGAGCCCGGCGTGGCGCGCCGAATTCTATCGGCGCCTGCAGAGCGCCGGTGTGCCGGTGGACCGGGCGCTCTACGACTCGGCGTCCACCGAGGTCGACCGGCTGATTGGTGACCGCGTGGCGCGACTGGTCTTCGGTGACTCCACCGCGAAGCGGCGCGAGCTCAAGGACGACGTGCAGCTCGAGCGTGCGCTGGAAATCCTGCGCAAGGGCGAGACGCAGCGCGATCTGTTCGCCAGCGAACACCCGTAGTGCACATCCTGCTCGTGGCTGGCGGCGCCCTGCTTGCCGCCAGCGCAGGAGCGCAAGTGGTCAAACGCAATGCGGCGACGCTGCCGTTTCAGGCAGGCGTCATTGCGATTGATGTGCGCAGTGACGCCCACGTTGTGATCGGGGGCGCAACCGGCGACAGTACCGAGGTCGTCGTCCTCCGGCGGCTCGACGCCAGGCAGTGGGCCGATTCCATCTCGCACCTGCTGCGACTCCACCCGCGCGCGTCAGCCAGCGAGCGGGTATTCCGCGCCACCGTGACCGACAGCGCGAGCGGAGCCGGGGTGACGTTCAGCCGACACGTGCTCGGGAAAACGTCCAGCTACCGGCTCTATTTCGCGAACGCGCGTTACGGCGGCTTCCGCTTCGATCTCGAAGCGACGGAGGCACGGCTGTTCCTGGAGAAACTGAACCTGGGTGTTCGGCTGTCCCGCACGCTCTCTCGGCCGGTTCGTCCACCCCCGGCGAAGCGCACGCCGCCCCGCTGAGGTCAGGCGTCAGCGGCTCCAGCCATTCGCGCGGTCCGCGCGCGTGCCGTCCGGCATCAGCGGCTCGATGCCGTCGTCGAGAATCGAGAGTTCCGCGATGTCGGCCACGTCCGCGCGGACATCGGCCAGCACCGCGGCCGGTGGCACCAGGCCGTCCCGCCGCTCGTGGATCCGGTTCGCGAGCACGATCACGAACAGATCCTGGTCGGGATCGATCCACAGTGACGTGCCGGTGAATCCCGTGTGGCCGAATGCGTGCTCGCTCATGTGCTGGCCGCAGCTTGCGCCGCCCGCGCAGGTTTCCCAGCCCAGCGCGCGCCAGCCGGCGCTTCGCCGCGTGAAGAGCGCAACGGTGGCTGCCTTCACGATGCGGTGGCCATCGTAGCTGCCCCCGTTGAGCATCATCTGCGCGAAGATGGCGAGGTCGTGCGCCGTACCGAACAGCCCCGCGTGACCCGCCACTCCGCCAAGCGCCGCGGCGGTCTCGTCGTGTACCTCGCCTCGCAGCTGGCGGTGGCGGCGCGACGAGAACTCGGTGGGCGCGATGCGCGTACGTCGTGCGCGAGGCGGCCGAAACATGGTGCTCGTCATGCCAAGCGGCCGGAACACGTTGCGGTTCACGAACGCGTCGAGCCGTTCATGGCTCACGGCTTCCACCACGAAGCCGAGCACGTCCGCGCCGACGTCGGAGTACACCTGTACGGTGCCTGGTGCATGCTGGAGCGGCGTGGACAGCATGAGGCGGCGCACCGCGTCAGGTGTCTTCATGCGCCGCGGAATCTCGCGCCCCGCAGGCAGTCCCGAGCGGTGCTCGAGCAACTGGCGGATCGTCACGCGACGCCGCTCACCGCTCCGGAACGCCGGCAGGTAGCGCGCCACCGGATCGTCGAGCCGGATCCTGCCGCGATCATACAGCACCATGATCGCGGTCGTCGTGGCTACGACCTTGGTGAGTGATGCCAGGTCGTACATCGTGCGCGACGGCTCCACCGCTCCGCTGCCCGCGCCCCAATCGAGCGAGCCGTAGCCTTTTGACCAGACCACGGCGCCATCACGCCCAACCACGATGGCAGCACCGGGGAAGCCCTGCGCCTGCACGCCCTTCGTCGCGACATGGTCGATCATCGCCAGTCGCTCGCCCGACATGCCGACCGAATCCGCCGGCAGATGGGTGAGCGGGCAGTGCGACGTCGAGAGGACGCAGGTGGCGAGAAGGGGTAGCAGCATGCGCCCGGAGTGGTGAGAGCCAGGAAACGCGTGGCTGGCCTTGTGGGCCGTGACACAGGGCCCGACGAGCCAAGGCGCGTTCGGGCAACGGCGAGCGCGCCGCTTCTACT
>JBOHTE010000731.1:0-6486 GCA_050733555.1 Gemmatimonadaceae bacterium
CACCCATGCGCGCGCTCAAGGATGCCATTGCGCGCGTCGCACCGATTCCGAGCCCGGTGCTCATCACCGGCGAGAGCGGCTCGGGGAAGGAGCTCGTCGCACGCGACATCCACCGGCTGAGCGGCCACGCGCGCGAACCGTTCGTCGCCGTGAACTGCGCGGCGCTGCCGGAGCAGCTCGTGGAGAGTGAGCTGTTTGGACACGAGCGCGGCGCGTTTACCGGCGCCAACGCTGCGCGTCGTGGCGCGTTCGAGTCCGCGGGTGGCGGCACGCTCTTCCTGGATGAAATCGGCGAGTTGCCACTGGCGGCGCAGGCCAAGCTGCTGCGCGTGCTGGAGGAGCGAAAGGTCGTTCGGCTGGGCAGCACGCGCGCAGTGGATGTGCCGGCGCGCGTGGTCGCCGCCACCAATCGCGATCTCGCCGAGGAGGAACAGACGGGACGCTTCCGTCGCGATTTGCTCTTCCGCCTCAACGCACACACGCTGCGCGTGCCGCCGCTGCGCGAACGATTGTCGGATGTGCCCGAGCTGGCCAACCGGCTGCTTGCCATCACGTGCGACCGATTCGGCATGCGCCGCAAGCACCTCGCACCCGATGTGCCCGCGCTGCTCATGCAGTACGACTGGCACCTCAACAACGTGCGCGAGCTGCGCAACGTGGTGGAACGCATGGTAATCGCGGCTGACGGCGACGTGATCGGCGCGGAGCACGTGCCCGCCGAGATTCGCGAGAGTGCGCCAGCCCCGTTGGCGACCGGCGCACCGTCCGCGCGCACCTTCCTCGAGCGGCGCGCCGAGGCCGAGCGCCAGATCGTCATTGCCGCGCTCGAGCGGAACGAGTGGCACATCACGCATACGGCGCAGGAGCTCGGACTCGCGGACCATGCGAGCCTGCTGCGCATCATGCGGCGCCATCGCATCGAGAAGGAGTAGCAGCCGGGCGATTGCGGGGTGTGACCGTCGGGACACAATCGTCGCTCCGGCGATGTGACCGGCCGGACACGATCGCGCGATACGGCGTTCCGGCCGCGGCGGCGTGATCGGGCGCAACCGCCGCCATCGCAAGGAGTTCAGCGCGAAGCCCGCACGCGGTCCTGGCGCGGCCGCGCGCTTGCCTTTGAGAGTGCCGTCCACGACGCACTTCACTGGCGTCCCGCTCGGGCGGCGGCGCCACACCAGAGGAGAACTCCCATGCTTCGCACCCTGCATTCGCGCACGTTCGCGCTCGGCACCCTCGTCCCCTTCTCGTTGTTCGCCGTCGCCGCGTGCGGTGGCTCCGGCGACAGCGTGCAGAAGCCCGCCACCGACACGGTGGCCGCGACGCCGTCCGTGGTCGCACAGCCGGGCACTACCGTCGCGACCGGAGTGATCGTACCGAACACCGTGACGTACGCGCAGGCCGATTCGGTATTCCGCACGCGCGACTACGCCAGCGCCGCCACAATGTTCGCGGCCTACACGCAGCGTCGGCCGGACAATCCGTGGGGTCACTACATGCTCGGCCTGTCCGACTGGAAGTCCGGCCAGCTCGACAGCGCGCGCGTGGCGTTCGAGGATGCGCTCACGCTCGACCCAAAGCACGTGAAGAGCATGATCAACCTGGCGCGCGTGCTGCTCGATGAAGACAGTGCAACAGATGCGCTGCCGCGCGTGCAGCAGGCCATCGCGCTCGATTCCGGATCTACCGACGCGTGGCGTGTGCTGGGCCGCGTGCAGGCGCAGCTCCGCAACACCGACGCCGCGCTCGACGCATATCACACGGCGCTCGCGCTCGACCCGAACGACGTCTGGTCGATGAACAACATGGGACTGCTGCTCATTCGCAGCGGCCGCTATGACGAAGCACTCGGCCCGCTGGCGCGCGCGGTGCAGCTCGATGAGCACGGCGTGGCGTCATTCCGGAACAATCTCGGCGTCGCGCTCGAGCGCACGGGACACTACACGCTGGCCGCCGACGCGTACCGTCAGGCGCTCGAAGCGGACAGCAGCTACAGCAAGGCGGGCAGCAGTCTCGCCCGTGTGAACGGCCGCGAGGACGAGCCGGGCATCGAGCCCGTGACCGTGGCGGCGCTGGGCGATGCCTTCGCGAAGGAAGTAGATGCGTGGCATTCGACGGGCGACATCGCCGTGGTGCCGCGTGGAGCGGTGAAGCCGGATTCGATGAAGCCGTGACGAACACCGGGAGCGGGCGGCGAGAGCCGTCCGCTCTCCGGCATCGTTCAGTCCAATCCCGCGAATACGCTGGCCAGGTCCACTGTCGCGATGAGGTCCAACGTTGGCACGCTCCACCGGATCAGATCACGCACCACTTCCGGCACGTCGCGCGAGCGCCATACCTCGACGCTGCGGTCACGATGGTCCACGAGCCACAGCGCAGGGACGCCGAGCGCAAAGTATGCGTTGCGTTTGAACTCCCGGTCGTAAACGCGCGATGAGCGGCTCAACACCTCGACGGCAAGCCAGTGCTCGCTCACCTTCGCCCAGTCCACTCGTGGACCGAACCGCGCCGGGTACACGAGAATGTCCGGCTGGAGCTGCGTGCGGGGCGGGACCACCATGGCACCGGGCCCGACGACGTTCGCGTATCCCGGCCATTGCACCAGGGCGGTGAGGCGCGCCTGAATGTGGTTGGCGACTATCTGGTGTGCTGCACTGGGAGCAGGCGTCACCAGCAGCATGCCGTCCAGCAGTTCGTACCGGTTCCCGTCGGCCGGGAACTGCTCGAGATCATCCACCGTGTAGCGCGGAACGGTGATCGCCATGGCCAAACGCTACCTCCCTTGCTCGCAGACCGTCCGCTCGGCATCCGCCGAGCTTACGCGCTGGAGGCCAACGGCTAAAAGCGAAATGTCGCGAACATGCGCAAATCGTTGTGCGCCCTGCCTCAGAGCGTGTCGAGCGACTGCCGAACAAACGTAAGGGTGTCTGCAGCCGTATCGAACACCGCAGGCACTTCCCCACTGGAGCTCACGCCGCCATGAATGTGCGTTTGATCCACGAATCCTCCCTGAAACTGTTTGAACGGGGTCAGATCCGTGCTGTCGTCATCAAAGTTCATGATGACATCCGCACCCGGAATACTTCCGGCCACATCACGGGCAAAGAAACTGGCTCCGATCACGAATGTGCCGCTCGCCGCACCCCGTGCGTATGATCCGGCGCCATTGGCGACACAATAATCATACTGGCTGCACGGAGCCTGGCCCATTTTGAATCGGACTGTGAGATCGCCTATCGTTCCGGCCCACGTGCCTTGCATACGCGCGCTTGCAGGCTGGTCGCCACTGGTACCCGACGTCACGCCACAGCCAGCCACGATCAACACGGAGAGCAGCAGCCTGATGGCTCTATTGGTTCGCATGAATTCGCTCCGCGGCGTAAGGGTTAGCGACCGATCGCGTGTTGACTGCACATACCTGCTCGCCAGGCGGGTGTCCCGATACTGCTATTCACATCGTCGAGCGCAATTGTCCGGGGCATGCGGGGTACAGCGGCGCCGAGGGGAGACGGCTTGAGATTATCCATGCATTACGTCGGTGCCTGACGGGATTACCGCATAAGAAACGGATCCTTCGGCCTGTCCGCGTGCAGATCAAATCGCAGGAACCGGTCGAACAGCGGCGCGCGACGGAATTCCACGATGGAGAGCCACGGATTTGTGCCCGGCAACTCACGCCGTTCGAACAGGCCAAACTCCACGAGCGGATCCAGCACGCGATGGCGGAATGCGTAGTGCCGGAAGTCCTCATTGGCCGCCTCCCATTCGCTGGGTGGGTCCTTGGCACTCTCGAGCCAGGCGACGCTGGCCAGCGTCTCGGCAGATGCCCACTCTCGCCTTGCCAGGTGCAGCTTGTAGAACGAGTAGCCAATGGTGGACTGCAATCCGGGGTGTTCTCCGGTGACGTCGAGTGATCGTAGATCGATCTGCCGAAAGAGCGTCCGAAAGAGCAGCGCGTACAATTCGCCGGCGCGGTCATCTGCCAGGAGATCGCGGGCGCGCACCGTAATGCGCAGCCCCTTCCGACGCAGCAGCAGGCGGGCGACTACCAGCATGAAGTGCAGAATCGTGAGAAAGTACACGTCGCTCTCGTTCGTGTAACGCTTTGGAGCGATATCCAGCAGCACGCCGCGCCGTGTCCGCAGCTCGGGCATGCGAAGCAGGGGCAGCAGATCCGCGACAACCGCACGGGGGAAATTGCGCGCGGGAGTCTCCCTGATCGGCTCGTGATCCCGGACATAGGCGAGCAGGGTGCGCGCATCCAGAAGGATCGGGGACTCACCCAGGTCCGCGAGCGCGAGTTGATCGTTCAGTCGCAGTGTCCCGTGGGATTCCCAGTCGCCGTAGAGCAATGTGGTCATCTCGTTGGGCGAGAGTCCGCCGAGTTCGACTTGTGGGCGCGCGTTGTACTCACTGGTGCGCTCCGAGAGCAGGCGATTTACCTCCTTAATGGATGCGTACGGACCGCTCAGCTCGATTTCGGCGAGCAGTGCATCAAGATCGGGGAATTGATCGGCTGGACTCATCATGTTCAGCTCCGGAGCAGTAACTCCAGGCTATGCTGACAGGACTGTGACGTCGTACCTGCGAAACGTCCGATCAGCCGTGAGGATGGGCAGTTCCTCGAGCTGCGCCTGGGCGATGAGGAGGCGGTCGAATGGGTCGCCGTGGTGCGCCGGCAGGGTCGCGACGTGCAGTGCATGCCGGTGATGCACCGGGAGCGGCGTGATACCGGTGCGGCTCATGAGGCGCGGGATGTAGGCATCAGGTGACTCCGGAAGGTGGAGTTTGCCGAGGCCGTACTTCATCGCGATCTCCCAGGCGCTGGCCGCCGATAGCAGCAGTTCGCTGTCAGTGGAGACGACGAGCGTGCGCGTCTTTCTGGAGAGCCGGTCGGGCGCGGCGAGCATCCATAGCCATACCTGCGTGTCGAGCAGGATTCTCACTTCTCAAACCTGGCGAGCACGCGCGGTGGAAATGGAGCGTCGAAGTCCTCGGCGACAATGAGCCGACCCTGTTCGGTGCCGAGCGGGCGCTCGGCGGCGGGGAGCATCAGGGGGACCAGCCGTGCGATGGGTACGCCGGCTCTCGCAATCACGACCTCCTCGCCTCCGGCAACCTGTTCGAGGAGCTTCGAGAGGTGGGTCTTGGCCTCGTGGATGTTGTAGGTCTTCGTCTTCGGGGTACGCATTGGGCCAGTATGACTAGACTAGCGGACTAAGTCAACACTGCCGCCTGGTGCCGGCGCGGCGCGTATCAACCCATCGACCTCCGCCTGCGCTCCGATCAGCGCATCGAGATCGCCTTCCACGCGCCGCGCCTGGTCGAGCAGGCTGGTCACCGTGTCCGCGCGGTCCACGCCACCGTGCAGCCGCAGGAGATCGAGACGGATCCCCTCGAGCGCGGCAATCGCCTGCGCGAGATCGCGGCGCGCGCGGTCGCGCTGCTCGATGAGCGGTGCCGCGGCCTGCCGCGCGCGATCGGTCTGCCCCGGAGCGACGTCGCGCTCCGCGTCGGCCGCGAGCCGCGTGAGCTCATCCGCGTGCTCACGAATGCGGGCGGCGCGCGCTTCGAGACGCGTGACGAGATCCGGCAGATCGCGCAGGTCGCGCCGGTATGCGGTGGGGAGCGCGGCAAAGAGCTCACCGGCCGCGAGGCCGAGTGCAACTTCGGTGGGACGATTGAGCACCTGTTGCGGCGCGGTGCGCCCCTTCGCCAGCAGCGCGCCGGTCCATGCGCCCAGCTTCGAATTCCAGAATGCCGTGCGCAGTCCGCCGACCAGTGTGGAGCGCAGCTTCTTCGGGAGGAGTCGAACGCCCAACGCGTTGCTGAGGAGCAGGCTGCCGGCCGTGGACCATGCCGCCGTCTCCATCATGAACCTGAGCGCTCCCACGTCCGGGCCGACCCATGGGTTCCGTATGGCGACAGCAACGAGCGTTGCAAACGTGGCCACCGAGGTCCACGTGAACAGACGCAGCATGCGCGGGGCGGTCGCGGTTTCCGTCGACTCGAAGGCCAGCTCCTCGCGGCGGATCTCGACCCACCTGGAGAGCGCGGTGCGCAGGTCCGCCACCGAGTATCCGGCCTGCAGCACACGCCGCGTCTGCCGCAGATGGAATGCCGCGAGCGTGGCAAGCGGAATGAGCGTCAGCAGCGAAGCCACCTTCACGGTCCCCCAGGCCCGTTGTCCCGGGTAGAGACTCGGCACCGACGTCATCACGATGTAGATATTGACCGCAGCCGTGCCTCCCGCCACCGCCGCCCACGCCCCCAGCAGCAGGCGCGCCGGATTCTGCGTCGTGAGCCAGGCGCGCAGCGGCGTGGGCAGCTCGCTCCGCTGAATGGACGCCGGCTCCAGCGCGTCGGCCAACGCCTCGCCGCCGGCGAAACGCGACTCGGGGTCGTGCTGCATGCAGCGATCGATCGCGCGCGCCAGCGTGCCAGGCACGCCGGGCGCCACACGGTCCACGAGCGGTGCGGCTTCCCCGA
>JBOHTE010000732.1:0-2734 GCA_050733555.1 Gemmatimonadaceae bacterium
CCCTCAGCCTTGCCGGAGGGACCGCCGCGTCAGCGTTCAGCACGTGCATGAGATCATCAAGGATGAAGTGCGCCACCGAGAAGCCGTTCTTGATCGCCCTCACTCCCAGCGCCGTCGAGCTCGGGTACAAGGTGCTCTATCGCGAAGCGCAGCAGCTCGTCGAGGACATCACGGAAGCCCGGGAACTCGGCGTGCTTCGGAATCTCCGGGCGCAGATCGCCGGCGTCAAGATCCCGGTCATGGACGACCTCTTCCTCCGGAAGTTGCCGGCGCACGCCGGCGAGGAACGGGCCGATGTCATCATGGCTCGTCACGCGAAAGGCTCGACCTTAATCGCCTCCACTCCGCCCATCGGCGACTGGACGCGGCTCTCGGGCGACGTCGTGCTCGTCACGCCGCTGCTCCATCGACTGATGCGCCCTGGCCACTTCGCGAAGTTCAAAGGCAAAGCTGCCGACTGAAGGAGGCCGCAGGCCGCGCAGCGACGCGCGGTTCGTCAGACGAACTTGTCTCTGAGCGGGTCCTCGTCCCGCTGCACACCGGGCGGGGGAATTTGACCCGGCCACGCGTGCGAGAATTTGACCCGGCCACGCGTGCGGGAATTTGAGGTAGCGACCGGGCCCACGGGCTTCAGCACCACCCCACGCTCGTCCGCCACTTCTTCCGACATGCTGCATTCCACCTTAAGTATCAGATGAAAACCTCATAAATCGCCTACGAAACGGGCCATGCAGAAGTGAGGATTGCAGCGCCGACGTCTCTGCTGTTACGGTATCCGGTCGCAAATTGGCTTGAACGCTAGCCCGCCGAATGGATTAGCCTTATCGCGCCTCGGCCGCTCGACTTGAGTAGGTGGGCCCGGTGCTGCACTTTCTCCCTCATCGCGGGCTCCGTTTTTGGCGACATTCTAGGGAACTTTTTCAGTTTTCCTCACGCACCAGCTGATACCTCCTATAGTCGAGTACATGCTTTCTGCTCGACTGCAACGTGCACTCAACTTGTCGAACGTCACAGTTGATCACGGCGTTATGCGCCGAACTGACCGCTGCCATAAACGATTCAGAACGAGGAACGCCGAACGATGGCCAAGGCTGAAGCATCCGTAGAGGAACTCGTCGGCATGATTGAGCGGGGTGAATTGCGTCTGCCGGAGATGCAGCGTCGCTACGTGTGGCGTTCAACCCGTGTTCGCGACCTCATCGATTCGTTATATCGTGGCTATCCGTCGGGCGCCATCCTGCTATGGGAGACTGACGAAGACGTGCCGGAGCAAGAGTTCGCTGTCGGACAGCAGACAAACCCGTACCAGAGCACGCGGCTCCTGCTCGACGGGCAGCAGCGCCTGACATCGCTTTCGGCTGTGATCCGCGGAGAACAAGTAGAAGTTCGCGGTCGCAAGAGGCCGATTGAGCTGCTCTTCAATCTCGAACACCCGGAACAGCTTGCAGTCGTCACCGAGGTCGACGAGGACGGTGAGGACGACGCCGATGACGACAATCTGATTGATGACGAGGCAGATTCGAGCGAAGACGAGTTGAACAAGCGCCTCGATCGTATGACGTTCGTCGTGAGCACGCGCAGTCTCGAACAAGTGACGCACTGGGTGAAGGTCACCGAGGTGTTCAGCACCGACAGCGACGCGCCGTTCCTTCGGCGAGCCGGTGTCACGAATTTCGACGACCCGCGATATGAGAGGTACAGCCAGCGCCTCGCTCGGCTGCGCAGCATTCGGAAATACGTCTACCGCATGGACGTGCTCGAGCGGCGTCTTTCCTACGACGAGGTGACAGAAATTTTCGTGCGCGTGAATTCGCTCGGTGCCAAGTTGCGAAGTTCCGACCTCGCGCTCGCGCAGATCACTGCCAAGTGGAGGGGCGCACTCAAGATATTCCAGACCTTTCAAACGCAGTGCGGTAAGGCGGGTTTCGACCTTGACCTAGGACTGCATCTCAAGAACCTCATCGCCTTCGCCACAGGTCAGTCGCGTTTTCTCACAGTGGGCGGCCTTCCGCTTGGAGCGCTGCAGCGGGCGTGGAAGGAATGCGTTCCTGGTATGGAGTTCGCATTGAACTTCCTCAGGAGCAATGCGGGCATCGACAGCCCCGCGCTCCTGTCATCGCCCTTTCTCCTGGTGACTCTGGCCAGCTACGGACACCGGCGTAACTACCAGATCGCATCCGAGGAGTCTCACCTGCTACGCTGTTGGGCGCTCGTCGCCAATGCCAAAGGCCGCTACTCTCGCGGATCCAGCGAGACCATACTTGACCAGGACCTCGCCACACTACGCAATGGCGGCGGTGCAAGCGAGTTGATTGACCGCCTCCGACTGCAGGTTGGGCACCTCGATGTGACTCCGGAGGAATTGGAAGGTCGCAATCAGCGTAGCGCGCTTTTCAAGACCATGTTTCTTGCCTTTCGCGCTGCCGGCGCCAGGGATTGGCACTCCAACCTGACCATTGCTCTCGATCATTCCGGTTCCAGTCACCGGTTGCAGTTTCACCATATCTTCCCGAAAGCAGTGCTCAAAGGCGTTTACACATCGCGCCAAGCCGACGACATCGCTAATCTCGCTTTCATCGGCGGAAGGACGAACCGGCAAATCAGCGACAAACCTCCCGCTGAGTATTTCCCGCCTCTTATAAAAAAATCCGGACTCGCACCGTTCGAGGCGCAGTGCATTCCAACCGAGCCAGCGCTTCTCGTGATCGAGCGCTACATGGACTTTCTTAAGGAG
>JBOHTE010000733.1:0-9531 GCA_050733555.1 Gemmatimonadaceae bacterium
ACGGCTGGCTGCACGTCACGGTGAGCATCGGCATGGCCACCGTGCCATCGCCGCGAGCCAGCTCCGCGGAAGAGCTGATCACACTCGCGGATGAAGCGCTCTATCGCGCCAAGGCGCAGGGGCGCAATCGCGTGTGCACGTGAGCGGCAGTCGCTGCCCCGCGTGCGGATCGCGCTTCGCCGGCTCCGCGCGCTACTGCCCGGCGGACGGTACCCTGCTCCAACCTGATTCTCCGCTCCCTGCACCCCCTGCACCCCCTGCGCCCCCTGCACCCGCTGCGCCCCGTGCGCCCGACGGGCCCGCCGATGGACATACGCGGTTCGCGGGCCAACTGCTCGCCGATCGCTATCACGTAGGCCACAAGGTCGGCGAAGGCGGTATGTCCGTGGTGTACGTCGCACGCGATCAGGTGACCGGCGAGAAGGTCGCCATCAAGGTCCTGTCCGCATCGCTCGGCCGCGACGAGAACGCGATGGCGCGGCTGCGCCGGGAAGCCGAGCTCGCGAGTCAACTGGCCCACCCCAACGTCGCGCACATCATGCGACTTGGCGAGACCGCCGACGGACTCGTCTTCGCGGTGATGCCATTTCTCGACGGCGAGCTACTCTGCGATCGCATCTACCACGAGCGGCAGGTCGCGCTGCGCCCGGCCGTTCGATTCGTCAGCGAGATCGCCGCGGGGCTGCACCGTGCGCACCTGCTGGGAATCATTCACCGTGATCTGAAACCGGAAAACGTGATGCTCTGCCGTGGCGCTGATGGCCTGGAGCGCGCGGTCGTCATGGACTTCGGTCTCGCCAAGCAGCGCCGCATGAGCAGGGAGGCGCGGAAACTCACCGCCACCGGCATCGTCCTTGGCACCCCGGAATTCATGAGCCCGGAGCAGATTCGCGGCAAGCCGCTCGATCCGCGCACGGATATCTACTCGCTGGGACTCGTGACCTGTGAGATGCTGACCGGGCACCTACCCTTCGCGGGCGAAACCCAACAGGAGATCATGGTCGCCCGGCTCACGGCGGACCCAGTGTCACTGCGGCAGTTGCGACCGGATCTTCACTTTCCCGCGGCGGTCGAGGCCGCAGTCGCGCGCAGTCTCGACCGGGAGCCGCGGGCGCGCTATGCCACGGCGCCGGAGTTTGCGGCGGCGCTGGGGGAGTAGCCGCGCGTTACAGACGTCACTCAACAGCTGCAGAAATATTCGACGTCAAGTAGCGTCGACTCCAGTTCGCGCTTCTGGGCCGTGCAAGACCTCTGGAAGCATGGGCCCAGTGGCAATAGACACAGGTGTTCGACGGTGAAGTTGTTACGATTCTTCTTCCAAAATTGCGCCCGCCCAGGATTTCTTCGGCTGATCAACCCGCTGCGCTCAAACCCGGATTGGAAAGGGTACGAGCTAACGTCGAGTAGCGTTTGCAGCCCCAAGGCAACGGCAGCGGTACGGCCACAAGGATCAACGTGGACGAAAATTGGGAACGAGCTCAGTCGGTACTTTGACTGAGAGTTCGCGGACTACAGGTCACAGTAGGGTCTCGATCGCCTGTGACCTGACTCCGTAGATTCGGTCCACCGGGCTTGACGTCCATAACCAGGTAGTTCTTATAACCAGCAGGTTATGGATGACAGGTGAGACGCAACAATGCAAGCCTCCGAACGCCTCAATCTGACGTTTGCGGCTCTGGCCGATCCGACACGACGGGCCATCATGGCGCGGCTTGCTCTGGGTGAAGCCTCGGTCGCGGAGCTGGCGGCGCCCTTCAACATGAGCCAGCCGGCGATCTCGAAGCATCTGAAGGTGCTGGAGACGGCGGGACTGATCTCCACGGGACAGGACGCCAACAAGCGGCCGCGCAAGTTCGAAGGCGGGCCGATGCAGGAGGCCGTCGCCTGGCTCGAAGGCTACAGGAAGTTCTGGGAGCGCCGGTATGAGGCTCTCGATGAACTGCTCGGCCAGATGCAGGCCAGGCCGCCGAAATCAAGGCGCAAGCGCCGCCAGGCTTGATCCCCGGAACGCAACCCCGAAGCAAGGAAGCCGCCATGACAACCAGGGGAAAATTCACAGCCCAGGTCACGCTGCCGAGCGACACGGAAGTCCGCGTCACACGCAGCTTCCACGCCCCGCGCACGCTGGTCTGGCAAGCCCACACAGTGCCCGAGCTGATGCGGCGGTGGCTCGGCTATACCGGCTGGTCGATGCCGATGTGCGAGATGGATGTCCGCGTCGGCGGCAAATATCGCTGGCGCTGGTGCTCGGACGAGAATGGCCAGGCGTTCGGCTTCTTCGGCACGTTCAATGAAGTCAGCGAGCCGGCAACGCTCTCGTATGATCAATACTACGATCCCGGCGACTTCGACAGCGCGATGCCGTTGGACAGTCCGACGATGATCCGCTCCAGCTACACCGAGAAGCATGGGATCACCACGCTCGTCACGGTGATGGACTTCGGCTCGAAGGAAGCACGCGATGCGGCCATCTCGACCGGCATGACCGACGGCATGGAGGTGAGCTATCAGCGGCTCGATGAGCTCTTCGCCAGCGAACAGGGGAAGTAGGATGCCGAACACGCTCGAGATCACCCTGCGCGCGCGACCGCGATGGCGCGTTGAGGTGAGCTCCCTTACTCGATCTGCGATGGTGATTGAGAGTCGGCGACGTCGACATCGATGGTGCTCGTGAAACCGCCCCACGTCTCGCGGACTTCGAACACTCCCTGCCACACGTTCGCGTACTCGAGGCCCACGTCCGTCGGCTTGTTTGTGATCGCGAATCCGCGCGAGCTGGCGATCCGGAAATGTGGTGCGTCGTGTCGCCCGGCCGCCGCGTACGCCGCCATGGGCACGTATTCGACATCGAGGAAGATCGCGCTGCCGCTCGGCACGCCTTCACCGGCCATCTTCGCTACCGCGTCGGCCGCCTCGCTCGTACCCTGAGCGCTGGTGAGGAGAAATGCGGAGCATGTGACGGTGGTAGATGCCGCGGACGCTGCGAGCGCTGCGAGCGCTGCGGACCCCCCGGTGCGATCGAAATCCGGGCGCGCGAACGAGCGGCGTGCACGACGCATCGAACTCGGGATCATGGACCAGTCCTGCTGGCCGACGTACAGCACCGCCGTTCCCCAACCCATCGCCTTCACCGTGTCGTAGGAGCCCATCCAGGTGGAGTCGCGATGGCAGGGCGCGTAGCGATAGTAGTCGACCCAGTGGTACGGCGAGGCAGGGAATCTCCATGCCGCGAGCGCGGCGTCGCCGGGATAGTGACTGATGTCGAAGCCGGGATAGCCCGCGTAGGCCGGAGGAGGTGGCGGCGATGTGGGCGAGCGAGCGTCATTGCACGTCGCCGCGAGCGCGACGCTCAGCGCCGCGATACATCGATGAACGCTAATTCTCCACGTCCTCTCATTGCGTGCGGCCTCGTGGCGTGACGACAGTCGCGATGTGCAGCAGCACGCCTCGTCCATGCGGCGGCCTGATCGCCTCGATCCACAACCCCGACCGTAGCGCGAACCAGCGCCATCACGCCGGCTACCAGCTTGCCGGTGGATCATTTCTCTTTTCGGCCATTTTCCAGAACATATGGCCCCAGATGTACCCGAGCAGCGGCGCCACCGTCACCAGGAAGTACAAGAGCAGCGCCACAAACCCGAGTGAGAAATATCCCGACCAGGTGAAGCCGGATTGATAACCGTGCATGAGAATCGCCCCACCAACTGCGGTGGGCACGCCAACCCCAAGGATTCCATAGCGCAGGATGAACCCACGCCGGCCCAACGCCTTGGCACTCTCGCGAAGAACGACGCGCCTACGAGCTCTCATTGCGCACTCCGGTAACGGTTGGCAACGGCAACGCTTGCTACCTGCGAAGACGGATAGGCACCCGGCGTTGACCCCTGGCCGCGGTCTCGCTCACTACTCGCCGCGACGTCCGAGCCGCTGCTTCGTGCGAACCATGGATGTTAGCGCCAGATTGATCCTGGACAGAACCAGCGGTTGAACGATGCCGGTGGGGGCAGGCGGGCGCCGACACGACGAGCACCGTGCTCGCCACAGGCGTTGGTACTGTGACGCCACAGGCGAGTGCCTCCGTAAATTGCTCGCGCTCCGCGGCGGCAACCTTTGGGGAAGACGAACAACGACATGACCAGTGCCATTCTCGTGGCGTTCATCGCAGCGCTGCTGTTGCTCGGTGTTCTGCTTGTCCTTGGGCGTGTTCTTGCTGCTCGCTCGATGACCGCGCCGCGACCCGTCGTTCGCGCGACTCTTCCGGCGATGGGCTCATCGGATTGCTCCTGGTGCACGTGATCCGCACTCGCTGCCTCGCGGCGACGCAGGAAGCCTTTGGCGACGAAGTGAAGAACGTTGGCTTGCCAGCGATGTCCCCCGATGAGTTTGGTTTGTGGGATCTGGTGCCGTTTGTAGGAACTGGGCGCGCACACTCAAGTCAGTGGGGAAAGCATGCTTCTCCCTGCGCCAACTGTGACCGTTCGACGATGATAGAGATAGAAGACTCGACGCGTCTCGATGCGTAAGCATCGTAGTCGCCGAACTGGTGGCTATGGGCTGCGGCATCGCGCTCGATGCTATGCCGGTGCGGTGGGACGGGAGCGACTGGTTTGCCGTGCTGGTCTTCGGGATTGTGTTTGGAATGGTTTTCGGCGGGTCGCTTCAGAAGGGGGTGAAGGCGAACGCACTGGACTGGGATTCCGAGTAACGGGCTCCATTTTGCCGGGGCACGACTAATGTCTTCATGCGGGAGGAAGCCTCGATGCTACGCCTTCGCCGCATCACTGCCCGCCTGACACTCGTTGGAGCGATGGCTGCCGCTCTGCTCTCATGCTTTGGGGACGAGCGCGGTCGCATTGCCACCGTCGAGGTGCCTTCTGCGGATAGCACGTGGATCGCCGTGCATCATCAGGACGACTGCGGTGTGCTCGCGCACAGTCCGATCGACTTCGTCGATTTGCATCCGTCAAAACACCCCACTCGAGCCGCTACGGTACTGGAGTTTTCGGGTGCGTGGTCAAGCCAGGACGACGTGAGCGTGCGCTGGATCGGATCGCGTCGCCTCGAAGTGACGGTACCCAATCTCACGCTCTTCGATTCGCTGACGACATCCTACAAGGACGTTCAAATCAGCGTTGTCTACGACCACTCCGACTCGCTGGCGCGGGCAGCGTGGGAGCGGAAGGTCGTGGTAGAGGACTCGCTGTCGAATCAGGAGATGCGCCAGAAATCGGCCGACACAAGCCGGTAGCCGCCGCTGTCGCGGAAATGTGTCCAATGGCTATCGACCTGTAATTCGATAGTATGCAACCAGAACTCTCGCTGAGAAGAACACGACTCCCAGGAAAAAGAGTACGATGCCGACCCCAAGTGGCACGTCGGAGTGAAAGTGGTTATTCAGCTCACTCCGTCCAGGATCAGACCGTCGTTGGCGGAAGGGCGGCCGCGGGGAGAGACCAGCGACCAACTACCCGTAACCGCTTCACCACCCCAAATTCAGAGCCATGCAACGCCACGCCCCCTACGAGCCGCCCGAGTTCCTCACGGAACGATCCGTCCAGGATGGCGCGCGCGACGTGCAGTCGGTGCTCGATCGTGACCCCGAGCGCGCGGCCATCATCGACGGCCTCGAGCTCGACACCCTGCTCGGCCTGTATCGCGGCCTCGTGCGCAATCGGCTCACCGACATCGCGCTCAAGCGCATGGTGCGGCAGGGCGTCATCTCCAAGGCGTGGCTGGGCACCGGTGAGGAAGCCGTGACGATCGGTCCCGTGCACGCGCTGCGTCGCGGCGGCCATCACGACTTTGTTGCCCCGATGATCCGCAATGGCGGCGCGTGCCACGAGATGGGCATGCCGGTTGCCGACATCCTGCGCGCCTACATGGGCACCGGGGACAGTCCATCGCGCGGCCGTGACGGACATTACGGCGATTTCGCCATTGGCGTGCTGCCGCCGATCAGTCATGTGGGCGACATCGTTCCGGTGGTGAGCGGCCTCGCGCTCGCGCTCCGGCTGCGGGGCAGCGATAGCGTCGTGATGACGTGGATCGGCGATGGCAGCACGAAGGCCGGCGTGACGCATGAGGGATTCAATTTTGCCGCCGTGCAGCAGGTGCCGGCCATCTTCATCATCCAGAACAATCAGGTGGCACTCGGCACGCGGCTCGATCAGCATCACCTGGCCGCGGGGCATGGCAACTTCCGTGACTGGCCCAGGGCATATGGCATGTGGGGCGGCGTGTTCGATGGCAACAACGTGCTGGATGGGTACGCGCTCGCGACGCTCGCGGTGCGCCGCTGCCGCCGCGGCGAGGGGCCGGCGCTGCTCGTAGCCGAGACCTTCCGCATGGGTGGCCACGCGACGCACGACGAGGCGGAGGCGCGCCGCACCTTTCCTGCAGCGCTCTTCGAGGAATGGGGCCGCCGGGAACCCATTGCGCTGTTCGAGGCGTATCTCACGACCAGGGATGTTCCGCGCGATACGCGCGCCGCGATCGAGCGGGATGTCGAACAGGAAGTGGAGCAGGCGGAACAGGAGGCGCTCGAGAGTCGCCAGCATCGCATGCCCGATGGCGCGCAGGCGCTGCGCGATGTGTATGCGGACGCCAGGGCGCCCGGGGAGAATGGCGCATGATGCGAATGACACGGACGACGCTCGCGGGGTGCTCCACTGTGCTCGTGTTCGCGGCCGGCTGCTCCGCACAGGATCGCGGCTCGCAGCCCACCACGCCCGGTGCCACGACGACGCTCGCCGGCCGGTTGACCGTGCCGGCCGGATTCACGGTTCGCGACTTCGCGCAGCATCTCAGTGGCGTGCGGTTCATGGCGCTCGGTCCGGATGGCGCCGTGTACGCAAGCATTCCGGGTGCCAACAAGGTCATGCGTCTTACGGACGTTGACGGCGACGGCGTGGCGGACAGCAGCGTGGCGGCGGTATCAGGACTCAACCGGCCGCAGGGGCTCGCCTTCCACAAGGGCTATCTCTACATCGCGAACACCGATGGTGTCGTGCGGGTGCGGCTGGGCGCCAATGGACGCGCGACGGGCGAGCCGGAGTCGTTGAATCACTATTCGGGCGGCGGCACGCACTGGACACGCAGCATCGTGTTCGGCGCCGACGGCGCGATGTACGTCTCCGTGGGCTCGTCGTGCAATCTGTGCATCGAGAAGGACTCCACGCGCGCGGCGGTCATGAGGTACGACGAGGACGGCCGCACTGGACACGTCTTCGCGCGCGGACTGCGCAACGCGGTAGGCATCGCCATGTACCCCGGCACCGGACAGATATGGGTGTCGCAGAACGAGCGCGACAATATCGCGCCGGACCATGAAAATCTTCCTCCCGAGGAGATCAACATCCTGCGCAGTGGTGACGACTTCGGCTGGCCGTACTGCTATTCGCAGCATGGGGCCGCGGTGCCGAACCCCGAGTACCACGACGCGGCGCGCTGCTCCGGCACCACGCCGGCCGCGCTGGAAATGCAGGCGCATTCGGCACCGCTCGGCATCACGTTCCTCGATGGGGCCACGAGCTTTCCCGAGGACTATCGCGGGGATCTGCTTGTGGCGTTCCATGGATCGTGGGATCGCGACCAGCCCACGGGCGCGAAGGTCGTGCGCGTGCACATCGTGAACGGGCAGCCGGTGTCGGTCGAGGACTTCGTCACCGGATGGCAGCTCGCGAGTGGCGAGCGCTGGGGGCGCCCCGTGGACGCCATGGTCTACCGTGATGGGTCGGTGCTCATCTCCGATGATGCTGCGGGGGCGATCTACCGCGTGTCGCACTAGCGCATGCTGATCGCGCGATTCGCGCCCGCGGCGTTGCGCGGGAGCGTGACGACGACACTGCTCGGGACGCTGCGCGCGACGTTGTTCGCGACGCTTCTCGCGGCCCCGCCGTCGCTCACCGCGCAGGGTCGTTCGCCCGGGCGCAACGGTGTCGATGTCACCAACTACGCGCTCACGCTCGCGCTGCCCGACACCGGCGCGACCATCCGCGGCCGCGCGGTATTGACCGTCGCGCGGTCGGCGCATGCGGACACGTTGCGTCTGGATCTCATTGCGCTGCACGTGGACAGCGTGCTCGTGAACGACCGCGCCACCTCATTCGTGCGTGACGATACGTCGCTCCGCATTCCCCTGCCGTCCGGCGGCAATGACACCCTTGCCGTGGCCGTGCGGTACGCGGGCACACCCTCGGATGGGCTCATCATTCGTACGGACTCCACCGGGCGGTGGACCGCCTTTGGCGATAACTGGCCGCAGCGCGCGCGCTACTGGATTCCGAGCATTGACGAGCCTGGCGACAAGGCGACCGTCACGTGGACAGTGGTGGCGCCGAGCAGCCGGCGCGTGATCGCGAACGGCGAGCTGGTGGAGGAAACGCCGCTCCCAGACAGCGCTGGCCCGGTGGCAATGGCGGGCGGCATGGCGGCGATCGCGCGGGGAAGGCCACGCACGCTCACGCGCTGGCGTGAGTCGCGCCCCATTCCGCCCTACCTCATGGTGATCGCCGCGGCGCCGCTTGCCTACTACGATCTGGGACGGTCGGCGTGCGGGCGCAGTGACTTCGGCGGCTGCGTGCGCCAGTCGGTGTACGTGCTCCCCGAGGATCTCCCCTTTCTCCCCGGTCCGTTCGCGCAGGCCGACGACATCGTGAACTGGTTCTCGCGCCTCGTCGCGCCGTTTCCGTACGAGAAGCTCGCGCACCTGCAATCGCTCACACGGTTCGGCGGCATGGAGAACGCTACGGCCATATTCTACAACAACGAGTCGTTCCGGCGGCGCACGCTGAGTGTCGGGACCGTGGCGCACGAGACCGCGCACCAGTGGTTTGGTGATGCGGTCACTGAGGAGACGTTCGCCGACCTCTGGTTGTCGGAGGGATTCGCGACCTATTGGGCCGAGTTGTGGACGCAGCACGCGCAGGGCGACAGCGCGTTTCGCACGGGGATGGCCGCGATGCGCCGTGAGATCATCGCGTCGCCCGTGACCATGGCACGCGCGGTGCGCGACACCGTGGAGACCGATTACCTCAAGCTGCTCAACTCGAACAGCTACCAGAAAGGTGGCTGGGTGCTGCACATGCTGCGCTCCGAGCTGGGTGATTCGGCGTTCTTTCGCGGCGTACGCGCATACTACCTGGCGCACAGGAACGGGAACGCGCGCACGGACGATCTGCGCGTCGCGCTCGAGCATTCGAGCGGGAAATCGCTGGGGTGGTTCTTCGATCAGTGGGTGAAGCGCCCGGGGTACGCCGAACTGACGACGCGCTGGCGTTACGACCCGGCGACCCATCGAGTCATTGTGGAGATCGATCAGGGTTCCCGGTTCCCGCCCTATCGGCTTCCGCTCACCGTCGAGGTGCGCAACGCCGCCGGGCATTCCAGCCGCGCCACCATCGAGGTGCGCGCGGTGCGCTCGCAGCGCATCACGCTTCCGCTCCGACTCAATGCCGCTCCCGCGTCGCTCGTGTTCGATCCGGACATCACCGTACTCGCCAGCTTCACGGCACGCTGACAGAGCGATCCGTT